>NZ_JBZRPK010000725.1:0-26305 GCF_058382125.1 Haloferax sp. s1 | reverse complement strand
CGATAATGCTGCCTCAGATTAAGAAATTCGGAGGCCGGTACGACGTTAACCAGCGGATTGCGACCGTTTCGGACTACTTCAGCGTCCACATCCCCTCGGGCGTCGTTCTCCTCGCTCCGGTCGATTACGAAGAGTTCGAGACCGACTTCTTCGGCGCGCTTCTCAACTCGGAGCAATTCCTTGCTCGTCACCCCGCGGTCGCCGGTGGTGTCGTACAGAACACCGAGTGGGAGAAAACCCGGCTGAAAGTCGAAGAGGAGGCCGTGAGTATGGCGACCGTCGGCGGCAAGTTCGTCGAGATTCGGCTCGACGACATCGGCGACGTGAAGACGGGCGAACGGACAATCATCGACAAGGAACGAAGCGTCATCGAGGTCGAACACTCCGACGACGAGGGAACGAGTCTGCAGACGTATATCTCCGGGTCGGAGCGGGCGATTAGTTTCCTGTATACGCTCTTGCGCGAAGGTGAGGAACTCTCCGAGACGTCGATAGAGCTGAGTGAAACCGACAAGCAGGTTCTCACGGCGCTCTACTCCGGGGTCTCGCCGTTCGACATCCCCAATTTCCTCGGACTCGACGTAGACGAAGTCGAGGAACTCTTTCAGCGACTCATCGACCACAACGTCGTCGAAGAGATTCGCGTGCGACACGAAGTTCAACTCAACGCTCGTGGCCGCAGTATCGCATCGGACGCTATCAACGAGCAGTAGCGTCTTTTCGGCGGATAGTGCGGTGACGGACGCGCTTCTGCGAGAGTGTTATCGGTGCGCCTGAACCGAACGATTATATTACCGAGCGTGCCCCGGCAACTGAACGCAGCCAGGAGTCGCACTGCTGACTGAACCACGGTCAGCCGACAATGAGATAATCGGATTCTGAGATTGGTCTCTGGAATGTGGCCACTGTGTAGCCTCTGAGTGGATTCGGGCGCTATAAGAAACTGCCTGCTACGGGGGTTGGATACTGCGGAATACCGTTCCCCGGAGAAACACAGACGGAGGTTCGACACAGACTGTCCGGCGACGGTTCCTCGAATCAGACGTTCACGTCTTCGATTTCTTCGTTTACCACGAACCGACCTTGCGGCGTAAGCGCGGTGGGCAACTCCTCGTCCTCGATGAGGCCCTCCTCGTGAAGCTCTTCGACCTCCGCATCGAGAACCTCTTCTTCGACGCCGAGCAGCTCGCTGAAGTCTACGTCTGCGGCCATCTCCCCGGTGGAGTAGAGACCGACGAGCACTTCGAGGCGCTGTTCGGTAAGCTCCACGTTCCGCACCTCCGATTTTATCCAGTGGTAGACGAGGCGGAGGTAGCGCCCGAGGATGTTCATCTTACGGCGGGAATCGAGCGTGATTTCGGAGGTAACCGTCTGACCCTGTTTGACGTGTTGCACCGAGAGCACGAGACGCGTTTCGTCGTCGATAGTCCGTTCGAGAACCTCGAAGAAGATGACGCTCGCCAAGTCGATGTGGAAGGGCTCGCCGTTCTCGGTGAGCGGACCGTCGTCGTCGGGGAACGTGACCGCTTCGTAGTCGAGGTGGAGACCGGATGGCTGACGCGGCGTGTCGAGGACGCGACCACCGATACGCGCCGGGTGGGTGACCTGTGCGCGCGAGCCGTTGAGTGCCGCGCGGAACAACAACAGCGAGAACTTCTCGATTGTCTCGCGGTCACCGCCGATGACGGTCGTCCGGCGCTGACGCCCGGTAATGTAGCCCACCATCACCGTGTAGTCGAAGAACTCCTCGACTTCGGGCGGAACCTGCCCGACTGCGATGTCGAAGATAGAGGTGATGGGGATGTTCGTCTTCCCCTTCGACGTGGCGAGGATGAGTCGGCGTTGACTCATCAGGACGCGTCCCTTGACAGGTTCGAAGGAGGCGTTTCCGCCAGCAACGAAGTTGGCGACGAAGTCGACGACAATCGACTCGTTGTTGCCGAGTTTCTTTGACTGCTGTTTCTTTGAACGCTCCCGCTCTTTTTTCTCGCGCTCACCCTCGGGTTCCGATTTCTGCCGACGGTACGCTTGCAGGAGGTCACTCTTGGCAACGTCACCTCCTTCTGGTGCGCGAGCACGCGCCTCATTGGCGGTCTGTTTGCCAGACTGTCCACGCGTCGAATCTTGGGTCTGTGTTCCGTCTTCCGTCATATACTAATCAGCGCTCCTGCGAGCGACGAGGTTGCGACTGCCATCAGGGAGCCAACCCAGACGAGCATCACGAAGTGGAGATACGCGTTTGCTTTGTGGCCCCCGTCGACCATCCGAATCATCAACGAGGACAGGAGGGCGTTGAACAGGATGATAAGCGTGAGCATGTACTCGATGAAGGGCACGTCGTAGACGCCGGCGTAGATGAGCGTCCCGAACTGAAGGCTGTCGAGGTTCATCTCGGTCGAAAACGACGCGAGGATTTCGACGACTTCGAGCCCGATGAAGAACGCGAACGACGCGGACGCCGTGATACCGTAGAGAACCCCGATGAGCGTAACCGTCGACTGCTTGCGCTGCCGACGAAGCTTGATGATTTCGTTCATGTTCCGACTGATGAGCTCTCCGAGGAGTTTCGGCTTACCACCCATCGACCGGCCGACGTTGTACATCTCGGAGAACTTCTGGACGAGATACGAGTTCGTCTCGGCGGTAAAGAAGAACCACGACCGGTCGGGGTCGAGACGCATCCGGAGTCTCGTGTGCAACCGGGCGATTTCCCGCGAGAGAACACCGAAGTCCTTCGTCTTCAGCGTCGCAAGCACGGCGGTCGTCGTACTCTGTTTCGCCGTCTCGGAGGCACCGAGCGCGCGGATAAATCCGGGGTACTCCTCGTCGCGCTCGCCGATGCGTTTCTCGTGACGCCGGGCGACGATGCCAGGGACCGCAAGCGGGGTCAGCGGGGTCGAAATGAGAAGCGGAACCGGGAGGTCGAGCATGATTGGGCGGACGATTTCACCGACGACAGTCAGGTTGAACGTTCCCAGTGCGAGCACGATAATCATGGCGGTAGAGAGTCCAACCGCTCCGTACAGCGTGATGTCTATCTGCCGGTTGGCCTTCGTCCGGTACTCCCGCTGGTGGTACCAAAGCGGGTCGTACGGTGACATCGTCCGGATGACGAAGTAGAACCCCAGTTGGACGAAGACGAAGAGCACGATGACTGCCCCGATGGTCATCGTCGCGTCCGTCCCCGTCAGGATTGGGAGGACGATGGCGTTGATGATGGCGAACGTCATCGACAGAATCATCGAGAGATAGAGGTCTTTCATGACCTCGAGGTTCCCAAGAGCACTCTCGTAGACGGTGATGTACTTTTGAATCATCGCGTTCTGCTCGCCGAGCAGGAAGTCGTCGATGCTCTGACCGGCGTTGATGGAGTACGCAAGCCGGTCGAGGAAGTCCGCGAGCGGTTTCGAAGGCACTTCTCGTGCGCGGCGCTGGCAGGCGTCGTCGAGCGACTGATTCCACGCGTCGACGAGTTGGACGATTCGGTTCATCTCCGTTGCCAACTCACCATATTCTTCTTCGCGCGCGAGGGTGCGAAACACGGCAACGCGGTCGATGTTCGTCGTCGAGAGAACCGTCATGTGGGTGATGAGGAGGTGTATCTGGTTCTCCAGACTGCGTCTCGTCTGCTCCACGAGAAGCCGCGGGTAGAGCACGGCACCGCCAAGCAGCAGCGAACCGAGGAGGAACACGGGAATGCGGACGAGAAGCGGAAGCGGGAGTGCAATCGCTCCGGCGATACAGAGGAGAAAGAACACGATGGCCGGGCCGAGGACCAAAAGGAGGTACCGCGATAGCTCCATCGGCATCTTCTCGTAGGACTCGATGACTTCGCTGATGAAGTCACGAACCTGAACCGCTTGTACCGTCGTGTTCGTTTCTCCTGACATTTCGTCACACCCTCGCCATGTCGAACGGCAGTCCTTCGACGCCGTCGCGCTGGTAGTCCTCGATGAGTTCGTTCACCTCGTGGTAGCCGAGGACGTTTTCCTGAATCGCCCGACGGACGAGTTCAGCGCGGAACTGGATGTCGTCGTAAATCTTCCGCGTGTCGTCGTACCCGAGCAGGGTTGCGACCTTCTGTTCCATGATGAAGGAGTTGTTCATCCCCTGGAACACGATTTCGTCGTTGACGGGGTCCCAGTAGAACGCCTCACGCGTGACGACACCGCCCATCTCCTTCGAGTAGCCTTCGATTTCCTGCACACTCGTCACCCGGCGCAGGATATCGTTGCCACGACGGACACGGTTCTGGAACAGTGCGATGTCGCAGTTGTCCATGAACGTCTCGGGGACGTTGATGGGGTCACCCGTGAAACGCTGAATCATCGAAACGATGTCGGATGCGTGGAACGTGAGCATGACGGGGTGACCCGTCTGCGCCGCCTGGAATGCCATACGACCTTCTTCACCACGAACCTCCCCGACGATGATGTAGTCAGGACGTGAACGAAGCGCGGCCGCCACGAGGTCGAACATGTCGACTTCGGAGTCGGAGCCACGTCCTTCACGCGTGAGCAGTTGCTGCCACGTGTCGTGCGGCGGCAACACTTCCGCGGTGTCCTCTGCGGTGTATATCTTCGAATCCTGCGGGATAAACGAGAGAATCGCGTTGAGCGTCGTCGTCTTCCCGGACGCCGTCTCACCGACAACGAATATCGTTCGCTCGTTTTCCAGCGCAATCCAGAGGTACGCTGCCAACTCGGGCGAGAGCGTGCCCCATTTCGTAATCTGGAAGATAGAAAGCGGCACGTCGTCACCCTGACGGATAGTCAGCGATGACCCCTTGAGCGACACGTCGTCGGAGTAAATGATGTTGATACGCGACCCGTCGGGGAGGGTCGAGTCGACGATGGGGTGTGCGTCGGAAACTGGGTCTCCGATACGCTCACCCATGTTGCGAAGCCAGTTGTCGAACTGCTCTTCGTCGTCGAACTCGACGCTCGTCTCCAGCAATCCGAAGGTCCCGTGGTCGACGTCGACCTGCCGAGGACCGATAACGTGAATGTCCTCGTTCTCCGGGTCGCGCATGATGGGTTCGAGCGGGCCGAGTCCGACGATGTCGCGAACTAACCGATACTTGATTTTGTCGTAGGTCTGCTGTGGCACCTCGATGCCAGCAACATCGAGCCGTTTTGCTACGGACCCGAGAGGGCCGCGGTCTTCGCCTTCGATGTGGACGATTTCTGCGAGGAGTTCCTCGATGCGCTCTTCGTAGTCGGCGCTTTCTTCGGGTGCCGGCTTCGAGACACTTCGTTCGAGCAGTTTGTCCTTCACCCGGCCGAACACCTCGAGTTCCTCGTCGTCCATCTCGGGTTCGATGGTGTAGTACTTGGTCGTCTCGCCGAAGTTGCCGTATATCTGGCAGAACACGGGGCCGCCAAGGGGGTAGATGATGTTGGGACGCCGGGACTCGTAGTCGCCGGGCTCGTCGACGAGCATCGGGAACTCACCCGTGATCTGTCGGAACCGCTTGAGGTGGTCCCGCAGGTGCGGCCACTGCATCGCGAGGCGCTTGAGGTCGTCCGACAATCTGGCAGAGCCGTGTTCGGTCGCCATCTATGCCACACTCCTCGACTCGATAACGAGTCCAATCCCAGACCGGACGGAGAAACCGACCCGGTCACCGACCTGTTGGCCCATTCCCGCGAATCGTTTCACGAAGATGTTCCGGCGAACGTCGTTTCCGACCTCGACCATCTCCAGTTCGAAATACACGTCAGCAATCGACCGGAACGGACCGATAGAACCCTCGTCAACCGATGACGGGTCGACGGTGATGATGATGGTCTTGCCCTTCGTCGTCAACTCGCGGAAGAACGAGATGATTTCGAGAGCCGCCTGCCGTTCATCGTTTTGCCGAACCAATGCTTCGAACTGCGGGTCGTTACGCAGGATAGCGTCGAACGTGTCGATGATGATGACATCGGCGTCCCACAGGGTTTCTGCATCCATCAAGCGACGGAGGAGCTGTTTGCGCTCTTTTTGGCTACTACTGCCTCCGGAGAGCGCACCACTGCTGTCGATTTCGGCCTGTAAGAACAGGATTTGTTCGTCCAGCAGGGGTTTGACGATGTCGTACGACAGCGAGTGCATCTGGTCGAGGAACCCGCGGACGCCCAACTCCGTCGAGACGAGCGTTACCACCGTTTCCTCCTCGCAGAAACCGTAGCTGAATCGCTGCGATAGCACGCTCTTTCCGGCCCCGTAGTCCCCTTCGATGAGGACGATGGCACCCTTCGGGATGCCACCACCGAGTTCCTTTTCGAGACGGTCGTGCCCCGATAGTCCGAGAGAGAATTGACTGCTCATTGTACGTTGAATTCGAACACCTCTTCGTCACCGTCGACGACGATTTTTATCCGGTGGTCGCCCGAGCTAAGGTCGAGATTAGTAACGTCGACTCTGACGACGTTGCTCGGTCGCCACTCCGTTCCGTCAACGACAGTGACAGTGACGCTGCTTTGATACTGTGCATCGACGATAATATCGAAGCCATCGCTCGTCGCGGGGAGCGTCCGCAACCCGGTGTTTTTGACGTACACGGAGAGGTTGTTGTTCGCGTCGTCGTAAACACCACCTTGCGGGTCGCTTATGACTTCGATGTCCGTTCTAATCTCTGAACTCACGTCTCCACCGCGGTCGTCGAGTGAACTGCTGATACCGGTGACGGTGTCGATAAGGACGCCGGATACGCCTGCGGCAACCACGATGCTGGCGATGAACAGGATGAGACTCGGAACGGAGATGTCTGCCATCTAGCTCACCTCCCCGGTCGCGGCGACGCCGGTTCCGGTGACGACCTTCACCCGGGAGGGCGCGGAGTCGAAGCCGACCTCAATCGTGAGATTCTCACCGGCGAACCACAGATCGGTTGTGGTGTCGTCTTCGACGGCCGATTTCTCGTTGGGAACGTTCACGTGCGCGTTGTCGACCAACAACGTCGTTTCGTTCACAGAGAGCGTCTCTGAGCCGTTGTTCGTCACGTTCACTTTGAGATTGGACGTCCCTGAATCGTAGGACGCCTCCGCAATGGAGATTTCAGTGTTCGTCCGTTCAAGCGCTTGTTCTGCATCGGCGTCTTGAGCTTCGAGCACGTTCTCCGTCGCGTTAGATGTCGCTGTGTAAAGCGTCCCCGTTGCGATGAGGACGCCGAGGAAGATGATGGCGGTCGAACCACTAACACCGAATCCCATCGAGGTTCCCTCCGTAGGCGACCAACTCCTTGAACAGTTGTCCCTCTGGAACGCCTTCGGCGAGTCGACTGACGTATGCGAGGCTCGTTTGGTGGTCGTCGATACGAAGTTCGGAGTCGTCTACGTCGTCCACCGACGCCGAAATCTGTCCCACGTGAGCGTTCAGTTCACTCTCGACGCTGCGCGATATCCAGTCCTGCTCCCGATACTGGCGGAGTGCGCGGGATGCACCGAGCGCACCACCGACGGTGACGAGATGTTCGGCCCATTCGAGGACGAGCACTTCCGAGACGTAGTTCGACGGCAAGTGCGTGAGGTAGGCGTCGGACGCCACATCGTCACCAGTCGAGTCAGCTGACTGCTCAGTGTCGTCGGCCGTCGATTCGGGCTCGTCGGCCAACTCCTCTTTCGCCATCGCCGCGGAGGCGTACTCGGCTTCCAACTCGTCGAGCGTCTTTCTGACGTTTTCTGGCTCGTCGGATTCATCGTCGTCCGACTCCTCCGCCGCGTCCGGCTCTTCGTCCTCGAACTCGTCTTCGAGGTCGGGCTCCAGCTCGTCGAGGTCTTCGGACTCCTCGAGGAGTTCATCTTCCTCCTCGTCTTCGGTGTCGAGTTCCTCAGTTGCTTCGAGGTCCTCGTCAAGACCTTCGTCCAAGTCCTCGTCGGCCAGTTCTTCCTCTTCTTCGTCCCAGCCGTCGTCTTCTTCGTACTGTTCTTTGAGGTCGTCGAAGCTCGCGCCGCCGGCGCTACCCTCGTCGGGCTCGTCGTCGTCGTCGGCATCGTCCATGTCGTCCAGCGCCTCCGCTGGACTCTCACGTTCGGCTTCGGCGAGTTCGTCTTCTGCGGCGAGTTCGGCTTCCTCTTCGCCCGCTTCGGCGTCGAGCTCGCCGAAGTCGTCGTCGAAGAACGACTCGGCCTCAGCGTTCGCCACTTCGGGGTCGAGATGTTCTTCGTCTTCGGCTTCCGCCTCGAAGAGACCAAACGAACCGCCGCCGTCGAGACCGCCCATCTCACGGGCGTCATCGACGAACGGGTTGATACCGCGAGTAACCATCTCGTAGATGTCGAGTAGTTTCCGAATCGTGTCGTCGAGCGCTTCGACGGTCGCACCAATCTGTTTGTTCTCTTCGCGGACGGTGTTCATCCCCGACGAGATGGCGCTTACTTCGTTCTCGAGTTCGCCGATTCGATCCTCGAGCTCTGCGAGTTCCTCGCTGTTATCGTCGTCGAATCCGCCGAAGCCGTCGTCGTCGAATCCGTCGTCGAGGTCGTCGCCGAAGTCACCAAACTCGTCGGAGAGGTCGTCGACACCCTCCTCGAATCCAAGTCCATCGTCTGATGACATATGTTATCTTTTGCTGTCCGTTTCGTTCCCGGCATCTGCCACATCTGAACCGTTCATCCATTCCATCATGCCCGGTGTGAGCACCTCCGTACTGCTCGCGGGGTAACCTGTTCGAGCGACTGCCTGTCACCCGTCCGAGTGTCGGGCCGGCCGGGATGGTTCGACAGACTCGGGGGAGCAGGTAACATTAGTGCAAGGTACGTAAGTCGATACAAGAAAGTTCCCGTCCCGTTATCAGAGAAGATATTTGTAAAGTTCGGAATTTTCATTAATGGACCCTGTAATAAAAGTCAGACGAGGCCGTAGCGGCGGTAAGAAGAATTATCCGGCGTCAGCACCGATGGTCGTCCGACAGTCAATACTCGCTTCAACCAAATCATGACAGAACTAGTCAAGACCGGTGTCGAAGGGCTCGATTCCATCCTGAATGGCGGTATCGTAAAGAACGCCGCGGTACTCATCAGCGGCAACCCCGGTACGGGGAAGAGTATCCTCGGGTTGCAGTACCTCTACAACGGCGTCGACCAGTTCGACGAAGGTGGATTGTACCTCACCTTCGAAGAGACAGAAGACGACATTCGTCAGGCAGCGGAGTCTATCGGCTTCGACCGCTGGCACGAGTACGTGGAGTCTGGTCAGATCAAAGTATACGACAAGCGGACGCTCCTCCGCGACGGCGACTTCTCGACGACACTCGACCGTATCCTCGGTGACCTCCAAGACACCAACTACGACCGCCTCGTCCTCGACTCGCTTACGATGTTCCAACTCTTCTTCGACGACGAGAAGGAACAACGGCAGTACCTCCTGAAGTTCATCGACATCCTGAAAGACAGCGGCCTTACGTCGCTGTTGACGACCGAACAGTCGGCTATCTTCCCGGAGACCGACATCGGTCTCGAGAACTTCCTGACTGACGGGAACATCTACCTTATCCAGAGTCCGGCGGGCGCGACGAGCAACCGGTACATCTGGGTCGCAAAGATGCGTAAACAGAGCATCAAGAACTCGATGTTCCCTCTGGAAATCTCTCACGGCGGTATCAAGATATACGAACAAGCTGCCGGATTTTCGATGGTCGGCGAGTCGCCGCCGTGGTTCGGCGAAGAGACAGAGTAACCTAACCGGCCGACGTCCTTTTTCTTCGGTTTCAGCCCGATGCGTAGCAACGCCGTCGAGAGTAATCGAACTGCGTCGACTCCGAATTGGATACCGGAAACTGGCTCCGGTTCGTAGCACGGACTCGGTTCTGTGTCGTGTTGTCTGCCTCTGGCTGCGAACGTTGAATCCTCTTGACCCATCCACACCAATCACACCATCGCACCGCCGACACAGTGCTGCCGCTCAGTGTATGGGTTAGATAAAATGAAAATCGTTGAAAGTTGAAGAGTCCCGTTACAGCTCGACCGGTTCGCCCTGCGTCTTGCCGGCGAGTTGCTGCGGCATCGTCAGGATGACCTGCGTCGTGCCACCAGTACGGGAGGTAATTTCGAGGGTGACCTTCTCACCAGTCGAGAGACCGCCGCCGAGAGGCGTACTAGCGGGGTCTTCGATGTCAGAGGTGTTGATGCGGATCTCGTAGCGGTCGTTCATGCTGTTGAGGACACCGAAGGACCCGTCGTCGTCGGTGACCGTCGTGAGGTTGAACTTCGACTCGTTGGCCCACTTGAGGCTCTTGGAGCTGTTGGTCAGCGTCGTGACCTTCGTATCACTGAGGTACTTGATGGAGGTCTCGTTCAGGTCAACGCTGCTGGAACCTGCTGCGAGACGAACTGTCATCGTGATGTTGTCGATGTCGCTTTCGGCACCAACCGTTCCGTGCGTGTTCAGCACTTCGACACGGTTCGTGACCTTGTTCACACTCTCTTGACCGGCGTCTTCAGCCGTCGCCTGGAGGAATCCAGCGGTGTTCACGAGGACACCCGCCGCAATCGCTGCGACGAGGACCATCGCGATGAAGACGATGAGCGTACCGATACCAACCTGACCGCGGTCTTCGCTGTTGAATTTGTTAAACATTTGAATCACTCTACAGGGCAACTGGGTTGTTGTCCGATTTGCCAGCAAGCTGCTGGGGCATCGTCAGGATAACCTGCGTCGAACCACCGGAGCGGCTCGTGATGTCGAGCTTCACGGTGTCGCCGGTCGTGATACCCTTGCCGTTCTGTTCGACGACGGAGGTGTTGATGATGATCTCGTAGCGGTCTGCCTGGTTGTTCAGGACGGGGAACGAGGTGTCCTCGCCGTCTTCGAGCATGTGAGCCGTGAACTCGGTGGAGTTAAGGCCAGCATCGCCGCCGCCGGACTTCCACTTGCTCACGTTGCCGAGGTCCGCACCGTTGGCGTCCGTCGTTGCGTTGTTGTAGACGAGGTTCTGCGCAGTCTCGCCACTCAGGTACTTGATGCTCGTATCTTCGAGCGAAACACTGCCTGAACCGGCCGCGAGACGAACAGTGAGGTTGATGCTGTCGACTGTCAGCTCACTTCCGGTATCGTTGACGATACCGTGCGTAGAGACGACGTCGAGGCGGTTCGTGACCTTGTTTACACTTTCCTGTCCAGCGTCTTGTGCGGTCGCCTGCAGGAACCCTGCAGTATTGACCAGAACGCCCGCCGCAATTGCGGCGACCAGAACCATCGCAATGAAGACGATGAGGGTCCCGATACCGACCTGACCCCGGTCTTCGTTGATGTTTTTGAACATGGGTTGTCGTGGGTGTATGGTCCCTCGCTCGGCGAGAGCGGGAACCGTCATTCGTCATCTTGAGCAGGTGCTACATAACGGTACGGACCTCAATATCAAGAATGATATCTCGGTGTCGGTACGTCGATATGTAAAATTCTTTGTGCGCTCACGCGAGAGAGCGAAGGCTATTGTTTCAGAAAACGTAAGAAAAGGATACGGAGTCGAGGCGGCTCAGTCCTGCGTAATCTTCCGCCAGACGTCGTCGAGTTTGTTCTTCACTTCCGGCCGTTCGGTCACACTCACTGTGTAGTCGTCGTCCTCGAATCGGACGACAATCTCGTCAACCTCACGACGGTAGACGTTTGTTCGGCGGTGCTCGTCGGATAGAACCCGGTCGTGAAGTTCGAGAAGTCCCGCTGCTGTCAATTCTTCAATTCGGCGATAACAGGTCGCGATAGGGATGTCTAACATCTCACTGAACTCCTGTGCCGAGTGTGGTTCGTCCGCAGCACGGAGGATATCAGGGTTGTACTCGTTTCCCAGTGCGGAGAGGGTCCTGTCAGACTCCATAGATGGAAATTTATCGGTCCGCACGGCTTGTCAATGTGTTGGTTATATATTTGGCACATTCTCAGTAATTGTAGTGAGTTCAGTGTACTGAACGGTACGCTGGCGATGGGATTATATGCCGTCCCACCGAGCATCCGGCGATGGACGACGACGACGACGAGCGTCCAAACAGCCACCCACGAGACCAGGGAGTGGTCGGGACAGAGGACCTCGATATCAGTCACGACGAGAACGTCGCCGAAATCGACTCCGGACGGTACGTCATCTCGACGGGCGACAATAAGCCGTCACATCCGGACGAAGGAGCGACCGGTGAGAACCCCGAGACGCCCAGTTCAGAACGGACAACTCAGAATAATGATGAAACGAGCGAACCGAAAACACAATCTGAGCTCGTCCTTCCGAAAGATCCACGAAAACGCGCTATCGTTGCGCGCCGACTACTCGCCGAGCGTGTCGGTGCGATTCGCTCCGACCATGCACTAGTTGCCACTGCGCTCGTCGACGGGACAGTCGACCAACACGAGACGGTTTCGAACGATGTGACGGAGGTGTTTCACTCGCTGTTAGAGTGGTACGCAGACGCCGTCGGAAACAACGACACACCGTCCGACGAGGTGCTGGGAATCTTGCTTTTGGCCTCCGAAGTCCGCGTCACGTACCCCGGCCGGGCTATCGAAGCACTCGCAACCGCTCACGGACTCGGCCGCGACGACTCAATCGGCCAACTCCTCGATGCCGTCGAAGAGTCGGGAGCGTCGTTTCCCCCTCAGCGTCGGACATAAACCGATTCAACGATTTTGCGGTATCCGGGCGGATAACCCCCTATCAACCGCAGTATTCGTCGGGTGAACCACCGTTTTATTTCTCCGTTCCGACATGCACATTCGTATCATCCTTGATAATGGGGTGGAAGGGTTTATAGTGTGATTTTCGGAAATTTGGAGGTATGGCAAGCAAGGTACTGGTCGTGGACGACTCTGCGTTCATGCGGAACCTCCTCAAGCAACTCCTCGAGGGCGAACACGAAGTCGTCGGCGAAGCCGAAAACGGCGTCGAGGCGGTCGAGCTCTACCGTGAGCTCGACCCCGATGTCGTGACGATGGACGTTGTCATGCCGATTCGAAACGGCATCGAAGCAACGTCCGAAATCAAGTCACTGGACTCCGGCGCGTCGGTTATCATGTGTACGTCGGTGGGACAAGAAGAGAAAATGCGCGAGGCGGTCGAGGCGGGTGCGGACGGCTACATCACGAAGCCGTTCCAGAAGCCCAACGTGCTCCAAGCTATCGCTGACGTCATTCAGGCAGAGGCATGAATCTCGACGTACGGTCGCTTCGCACGTTCAGTCGCCTCGCCCACTCGGGTGCCGAGAAGGCGGCAGGCTCGTTGACTACGCTCGCGGGAATCGACACGTACGTCAACGTCACCAAAGTCGAACTGGGAACGAAGACCGATGTCGAAAACGAGTTCGCCGAACGCGACCTCGTGAGCGTCCATATCGGCTTCAGTGGCGGTCTCGATGGTCGCACCGTACTGGCGTTCTCACCGGAATCCGCCGAGCGGTTGGTCGACGCGCTGATGCCTGGTATCGATGCTACCGATGCCGACGGCGAACTCGCAGCGAGCAGCCTCAAAGAGGTCGCTAACATCATGCTCGGTGGTTTCATCGACGGATGGGCGGATCACCTCAACACGTCTGTCGATATCACGACACCGACGTACGTCGACGACGACAACGAGGGTCCGCTCAAGGATATCGAGGCAGGTGGGTTCGAACACAGCGGCAACGACGAACACGTCCTCGTCTTCCGGAATCAGCTCGAAGCGGCGGATAACGCAATCGAGTTCGACCTGTACATGGTACCCACCCCGGAAGCTATCGGTACCATCGTCGAAGCCAGCGGAGACAACGATGCACTCCCGGTAGAATCGTTCGCCGCCTTCTCCGAGATGATCAACGACGGTGCCAATCAGGCGTCGGCCGACATCACTTCCATGACGGGTGTCGACACGACCGTGGAAGTGAGTCGACTGAGTTTCGTCCCTATCGAGGGCGTTCCGATGTCGTTGACGGATGCCGTCCGGCGTGGCGTCGTCCTCGAATTTAGCGGAACCCCGAGCGGGTACATCGCAATTCTGTTCGACGAACCGTCCGCGGAGAACATCGCAAGTAGCCTCCTTCCGGGTATGGAGGGCGACGAAGCGATGCGACAGAGTGCAATCCAGGAGATTGGCAACATCGTCACTTCCGGATTCCTCGATGGCTGGGCGAACGCGCTCGAGACGACAATCGACATCTCGCCGCCCAAGCACGTCCACGACCTCGGCTCCGCAATCATCGACCCGCTTGCGACCGACCTCGCACAGTCACAGGAGTACGCGTTCCTTATCGACTCGACCATTCGCACGAACGACGACGAGTTCACCTGCGATATCTACGCACTCCCCGACGAGACCGAGTTACGCAAGGCTCTCGAGCAACTTTCACCCACTGCGTGACAACCCTGCAGAGGCACCCCAGCAATGCAAGTTTACACCACGGATACACCCACGCCCCAGTCCGGGCGGATTAAGGTTGGAATTGCCGATTACGCCGTCTCTAGTGACCAGAGTACGTTGACAACGAGCGGACTCGGTTCCTGTATCGGCGTCGCACTCTACGATCCAGCCACAGGTGTGTCTGGTCTGGCACACGCGATGCTTCCGGAGATTGAACCTGGCGGCGAACCAGCGAAGTTCGCCGATAGCAGCATCGAGTTGTTGCTCTCAGAGATGCAGGCTGCCGGCGCTGACACCGACCGAATAGTTGCAAAGATAGCCGGTGGGAGTACCATGTTCGAGTTCACTTCGGCCAGCGGCGATGGAAGTATCGGTGAACGGAACGTCGAAACGACTCGGGAGACACTCAGCCGATTCGAAATCGACATCGTCGCAGAAGATGTCGGTGGGTCACACGGGCGGTCGTTAGAGCTCGACGCACAGACTGGCGACCTTCGCGTTCGGAGCGCGAAGACGGGCAACCACGTACTCTGAATCGTTCGGGTTTCTTTGGATTTTCTTGGACGCTCGTTCGCCGAACGTTCGAAAACTCACATGGAGTATTTGTCACGCGCACGCGCGTTGTTCGAGTGGACTATCAACAGCGTCTGAGACGCCTCACAGCCACCCCAAGATATCATGACTGATAACGACTCGGGTAGTTTTATATCGTCTGCTTCGAATTTTCTCACCGAAACGGTACGATATTCGCGTGTGACACCACGGACAGCGCTTTGCGCTTTCAACCCAAGTCGGGGGACTTGGGGGAATCGTACCGTCCCTGAATGAGGTGACCCATGTACCTGGACCCGGACGAATACGACCCAGACGAACTTCGACGCATCGCTCGTGATACGACACGACCGCGACGGAACGGTGATTCCCGGTTTGACGACCGGAGTCCCTTCCGTTTCGACAATCCACTCTTCGACCGAAACCGACAGGAGGCGTCGGAGGCACTCCGCTCGAGCCAACTCGAGCACTTACTCATCCACCAGTCACGTGGTGAGGAAGACGGCGTCGAAAAGCCGTATCTCCGGTCGCTTCCCGACAAATACGGCGCTGAACGCGTCGTCTTCGATTGGCTCGAGTTTCTCGTACTCAAGGGTGGATTCAAGCGAGCGATGGACGCTCTCCAGTATTACCAGACGGTCAACTGGCTGACCGAAGACGTTGAACAGACCCTCCGTGACTATCTGCTCGGATTCTCTGCGGAAGTCGACGAACCGACCGAGCTTGATGTCGACGACCACCTGTTGAGTCTGGTTTACGTCGCTCGTCTCGCCTCGATGGTGTGACGGCAGGGTATCGGGTCTCGAATACGAAGACTGTCTCTCCTCCCGACAAACGAGTGTGTATCCAATGATTGCGCGTACGACGTGCCCGTCGAACCTGAGCCGAGTTGGTACCGTATGACGAACAAGCCCGCCCATTCGAACGCGGTGGATACAGCCCGAATGCCGACACCTGTTGGTGTCAAACTCGGCAGTACCCGAACCGCGCTCGTGTACGACGACGATGCTGGGAACCAAGAGACGGTTCGGACGCTCTCTTGTCTCGCAACGTACGAAGATACGCTCACCAAAGACGAGCGCGTCCTCTACGGCGAGGAGGCCGCCCGGCAGTATCCAGAACGAACTGAGTACATGCTCCGCTCCGGCCTACCGAAGGATGCCGAGAGCGCCGAGCTAACGGACCAATTCTTCGGCGAGCTGTGCGACGGATATGCCCTTCCCGAAGAGAGCGCCGTCGTGTATGCGATTCCGACCGTCGGAGACGACGTCGGTCTCGCAAACCTCAACACCGTCATCGAGGAGAGCGCTATCGGAAAGACGCTCGTTCGTGGCTTTCCGGAGTCACTCTGTGCGTCGATTCCGGCGATTGGCGACAATCTGGAAGCCATCGAAGAGATATTTGTCGCTATCAATCTCGGTGCGACAACGCTCGAAGCGTGTGCATACCGACATGGCGAACAACTGTCACCGTTTGTCTCCGAGGCGGCAACCGGTGACCAGGTCGACCAGCGTGTTGCCGACGTCATCAAAGAAGAGACGGACGGGAGAGTGGCTATCGACTACGCCACCGCGCGCGAGTACAAAGAAGGGTATGCCGACTTCAATGAGTTCGAGGCATTCACTGACGTGATTCAGCATCCCGACGAGGGGTCACACGAGTTCACCGTCGATCGAAGCATCATGGGTCCGGTCGACCGCTATCTCGACGACGTCGTTGACGAACTCACGACTGACTTCTTCTCGCGGTTGGCGAATGCTCACATGAAGACCTACCAACTCTCACAGACGCGTCCAATCGTCGTCACCGGTGGGATGACATGTATCCCCGGGCTGGTCGACGAACTCGAAACGCGACTGAGCGAGGAACTCGACCGCGAGGTCGACCTCACCGTCCCCGACAACCCCGACCTCGCCGCTGCTGAGGGTGCTTACCGAATCGCAGAGCGACTGCTCGACAGATACTGAGTTCGACTTTCGAAGTACAGAAAGAACCCCGAAACGAGGGCGAGAAGAACGTCGACCGGTGTTCGGTGTCGTCTAGTTTTCCGGCGTTAGTCCGTCTCGCTTTCTACTGTCCCGCCGTCGCTGACCGATACCGTCTGGTCCGCTCTCCTGAGTCCAATCGTCGCAATGGTTCCACGAGGTTCGTTCTCTTCGAAACGAAGCCGACCGTTAGAGCGGTCGATAATCCAGTGGACCAACCAGAGACCGAGTCCACTGATGTGTTGCAGCGGCGTCTCGATTCCCGATTCGAGGACGGAAATTTCGGCATCTGGGACACCCGGACCGTTGTCGGCGATGTGAATCTCGACGAAGTCGCTCGACGTTGCTGTCGGTTCGACGGTAACGCTGACTTCGGGAATGACGCGGTCGTTGTGTTCGAGGGCGTTGTCGATGAGGTTCTTGATGGCCGACTCGACGAGGTCGTCAGCGTAGACCCACATCTCGTCGGGGAGGTCTCGTTGAACGATAGCACTCGGGTAGTCCGATTCGATGCTGTCGAGTTGTGATTCGATTCGGCCAACGACCTCGATGGATTCGAGACCGGTCGACCCACGGTTGAGTGTCGTGTCGATGTGGCGCGTCTGCTCGCCCAATTCGACAAGCGACGTTGCTTTTCGCTTGATGGTCCGTGCGTGATCTTTGGACTCGGCTGGGATGCGTTGTTCGAGGAGTAGGTCTGCGTGTCCGAGAATGACGTTCATATCGTTTCTGAGGTCGTGTCGAAGGACGCGGTTCAGGACTCTGAGTCGTTGTTCGTACCGATACCGACTCGTCACGTCCCGAGAGTTCAGCACAATTCCATTCACGGCAGGGTCGTCCAGTAGGTTGACTCCAACCGTCTCAAAGCGGCGCCACGTCCCGTTTTTGTGGCGGATTCTGAACTCCGCCCGGACGGGGTCGTCACCGTCTGTGGCCTCGCCTAGGCGCTCTTTGACCCGTTCTCTGTCGTCGGGGTGGACCAAGTTGAGCACTCGCTCGCCGACGAGTGACTCAGTCGGATATCCCAGGACTTCGGTCATCGACGGACTCGTGTACTTTCGAACGCCATCCTCATCAACGACCGTGATAACGTCCCTCGAATTCTCGATGAGTGCTCGAAACTCCTCTTCGGTCCGTCGTCGCTCAGTTACGTCGTAGAAGACGAGCAGTCTCGCGCGGTTGCGAGATTCCTCACCGAGCGGTTCTGACCGGACTTCGAAATATCGGCGGACACCTCCATCGTCGACGACCGCCTCTGCCCTGTCACGTCCATGAAGTACGGCTCTGACTTCCGTTGGAGTTGGGACGACTTCGAGAATCGACTGACCGATACACTCGGAAACTGGTTGGGTGAGTAAATCCGACGCGGCACCGTTCGACTCGACGACCCGATTGTGGTCGTCGAGAATGACGACTGCGTCACGCATCTCCGAGAGAATCGCATCCCGCGCAATAGGAGTGATGTCGAACAGTTGGTACTGAAAGAGTGCCCAGAGAACGATTATCGAACTGAGACCGAGTGATATCGGAACTGGGTTGACCCACATTGCTCGCCAAAATAACTCACCCGCGAACGCAACGAGCGGAACCAATCCCGCGAGGATGAGAAACCCGGCCTGTCGCCGATGAACCCCAGACGTTCTAAGGTACGTCTTTCCGATGACGCTCAAGCCGGTGATACCGATACCGGCCGCGTAGACAATATGTGCGATGAGAAGCGGTCCCGTTCCGGGCACACTGGTGAGTTCTATGCCGGTGCTCGTCCAGAGCTCCGTCGGAGACGCGAGCAGGCCGTGAGATTCGTTCGTGAGCGCAAGGGCAATTGCGACCCCTGGTTCTACGGAGAGAAACGCAAGCATCCGCCGGGTGAGAAGTTGGTCGTCTCCGGCGTAGACGAGCGCAAAGATGAGCCAGATGGTCGGAAGCGCCGCAGCACCAATCCATGCGAGGCGTGCGTAGAATAGCTCAGCGCCGGGAATCGGGGCGAGAAACATGAATCCATACGCTGTCGACCAGATGCTTCCGGAGAGCGAAAGCAGTGCGAACGGGACTCGAACGCGACGCGAATAGAGACGGAATCGACCGAGAACCACGAGCGTCACGATACCAGTGAGGATTCCCGCCGCGAACAGCGCGTACGTGTACAGGGACTGTCCAGCGCCCGTCATGAGTTGGTCGTGATTCGCATGTGTGACTCTCTCGTCGTCTGTTCTTTCCGATGAATGTCACATCGGAGCGGTATCAAACGTCTATTCGGTTCGGGACTTAAGCCGTTCGTCCCGAATATCAAAACCGATAGCAGTGTCGAGAATCTAGTGATTGTATGGTATATTGACCCAAGATACCCTACTCCGAGGGTAGCAGTCGAGTTATCTAGCGTGATTTTCGGGAGCTAGCTATAGGCATGTTATAGGTACTGAACCGGTGATACAAATGTCAATAAACTATATTTCTCCCGAACGCTTAATCCGGATGGACGCACAGGCACGGGTAGCATGCCGCGCGACCCACGTCACTACGATTTTGCCGAGCGCCGTCGTCCCGCAGACGGTAGGAGCGATGCGCGGTTCGACTGGGCCGACGAACCGACGGACCGGGCTTGGAGCGATGTCGCCCGGAAGCGGTTGCTCGCAACGACTGCGGCGGTCACATCGGATGGGCAACCGTTCCTCGAAACGATTCCGCGAACTCCCCACGCAGAGCAGATACTCCTCGATTGGTGTACCCATCTCGTCGAACGACTCGGCGGCCGCGGGGCAATGGAGATGGTCTCGTACTATCGGGATATCGGCTGGATTGGCGACGACCCTCACGACACGATTCACGAGCGAATCCTCTCGTTTACCGTGCCCGAGGATTTCGAAAACGCACCGACCGAAGAAGACCACATCCAGAGTTTCTCGTACATCGCGCGACTGTCGGCGATGCACGATTCGGACTGATTCTGCTACCGATTCTCCCAACGACGACTCGTAGCTTAGAGTCCGAGTTGGCGACCGATGATGAGGTGCTGAATCTCGCTCGTCCCCTCGCCGATTTCCATCAGTTTCGCGTCGCGGTAGAACCGCTGGGGAGCGAAGTCTTCGGTGTAGCCGTAGCCACCGAGTACCTGCACCGCGTCTTCGGAGACTTCACGGGCAGCCTCTGAGGCGTCGAGTTTCGCCAGTGCGGACTCGCGGTTGACATCCTCGCCGTTGTCGTACAGCGTCGCCGCCTTGTGCGTAAGCAGGCGCGCGCGCTCGGTCTTGCGGTACATCGAGACGAGTTTGTCGCGGATAGCGTCGAACTTCGAAATCGGCTGGCCGAACTGCTCGCGTTCTTTGGCGTATCCCTTGGCGTGTTCGTATGCGCCCTGTGCGAGTCCGACGGACAGCGCAGCGATGGAGATTCGCCCGCCGTCGAGCGTCTTCTTCGTCTGCTCCCAGCCCTCACCTTCTTCGCCGAGAAGTCGGTCTTCGGACACCCAGCAGTCGTCGAAGGAGAGTTCACACGTCGGCGAGCAGTTGAGACCCATCTTGTCCCACTCGGTGGTCACCTCGAAGCCGTCGTCGTTCTTCGGGTCGACGATGAACGTCGAGATGCCGTCGTAGCCCGCGCCGGGGTCGGTGACTGCTTTCACGAGCACCGAGCCAGCGACGCTCGCGTTCGTGATGAACTGCTTCGTGCCGTTGATAACGTAGCCGTCGCCATCCTTCTCGGCGATTGTATCCATGTCGCTCGCGTCGCTTCCGGAACCGGGTTCGGTGAGTGCCCACCCACCCATGTGCTCGCCCCTCGCAAGCGGCGTGAGCCATTCTTCTTTCTGTGCTTCGGTTCCGAACAGCTCCAGCGGCTTCGACGCGAGGCTGACGTGGGCGGCGTACGACAGGCCGATGCCACCCGAGACGCGACCGAGTTCTTCGACGACGAGCGCGTACATCAACTGGTCGCCGCCGAGACCACCGTACTCGGCGTCGATAGGGACGCCCATCACGTCCAGGTCGGCCAACTGGTCGAATATCTCCGCGGGGAACCGGTGTTCGTCCTCGATGTCCTGTGCGATGGGAGCAATCTCTTCTTCGCAGAACTCACGGACGGTATCGCGAATCATCCGGTGTTCGGCCGGGAGGTCGAAGTCCATGCGACCAAGTATCCGCGACCGAGACATAAAGTAATCGAACGACCATGTAGAATTCGAGTCGCCACGCCTAGTTGAGGACTCGCTGACGCCACGCTTGTCGCAGTCTGCGGGCGGTTTCCGCGTCGCCCGCACGGCAAGTGAGACGGCAGCGCCGTCTCACACTGCTCGTGGAACTCCCAGTGTGTGAGAATGGGCAACTAGCACTTTTCCCGATGCGTTCTGTGGTGTTAGTATGTACTCTCAAATCCTCTTTCCGACCGACGGAAGCGAGTGCGCAGACGCAGCGCTCGACCACGCGCTCGAACACGCCAAGATGTACGATGCGTCGCTTCGTGTACTCTACGTCGCGGATGTCCGCGAGGTCGGCCACGCATCGCCGACAATCTCTCTCGAACGAGTCCGAGACGCCCTCCACGAAAGCGGCAACAGCGTTCTCGACCGAGTCGCAGAGAGAGCAGAAGCGGCCGGTGTCGAAGTCGAGACTGTCGTCTCAGAGGGAACACCAGCCAGTGAGATACTTCGCCACGCCGACGATGAAGCGGTCGACCTCGTGGTAATGGGGACCCACGGTCGGAGCGGTCTCGACCGCTACCTCATCGGCAGCGTCGCCGAGCGGGTGGTCCGCGGCTCGTCGGCTCCGGTGTTGACCGTTCGACAGGATTCGGAGTAGGCCCACGAGGTTAAGCCACCCCTCGACATACGGGGACCATGGACCTCCGTCGGCTCGTCCGCGGCCGTGTTGACTGGCCGCGTCTCGAGACGGTCGCTCGCGAACTCGCGCGTCGATACGACCGCGACAGCCTCCACATTCGGTTTCTCGAGGCGGACAACTGGCTTTCTACCCCGATGGTCGTCGACAACGAGTGGTTCGTCAAGGTCATCTCCCGACAGAACTCGCTCGTTCACGCGCTGTTTACCACCGGGCGGAATCTCGGCGCGTTCTCCAGCGGAACTGAGGGTTTTTTCGAACACTTCGGGACGCCGTTCCAGATGGCCAAACACGAGTTAGAGGCGACAAAACACCTCCGAGATATCGGGCTTAACGCGCCCGCACCCGTCGAAGCCTTCGAAGTCGACGGTCTCGGCGTCCTCGTCCTGGAGTACCTCCCGAACTTCCACACACTCGATACCGCCCCGAGAGACGAGGTCGTCTCGCTCGCGCCCGACCTCTTTGCGGCGCTCGCGCGGATGCACAACAACCACCTCGCACACGGCGACCTCCGAGCCGAGAACGTTCTCGTCCGCGACGATAGCATCTACTTCATCGACGCGACGAACGTCAACGACGAAGGAATGCACGATGCCCGGTCGTACGACCTCGCGTGCGGATTGGCGGCGCTCGAACCGCACATTGGCGCAAAACAGGCGGTCGAAGCGGCGGTCGAATCGTACGAACCCGACGAACTCCTCGATGCCATCGACTTCCTCGATTTCGTCAACATCCGCCCGGACCACGACTTCGACGCCGCGGCGCTCAAAGGCGAGATAGAAAAACACGCGATGTAGGTCGGCAGGTCGTCTGCGAATCCCTGCCCTGCCCTGTTCTGCCCTGCCTTCCCTACCTGCCCTACCTGCCCTACCTGCCCTATCCTACCCTACCCGATTACTGCCCTTCGACACCCTCGTAGTCCGCGCCGCCCATGTAGAGACGCGAGACTTCCGGGTCGTCGAGGAGTCCATCGGCGTCGCCCTCGTAGGCAACGGTCCCCTGGTCGAGGACGTAGCCGCGGTCGGAGATGGCGAGGCCCTCACGGGCGTTCTGTTCGACCATCAGGACCGCCGTGCCGAGTTCGTTTACTTTCTGTACGTCTTCGAACACCGACTGGACGATGTTAGGCGCGAGGCCCGCCGAAGGCTCGTCGATGAGGAGCACGTCGGGTTCCATGACGAGCGCACGGGCGAACGCGAGCACCTGCCGTTGGCCGCCGGAGAGCGTCCGTGCCTTCGCGGTCCGCTTTTCGTCGAGGATAGGGAACTGGTCGTACAACTCGTCGATTCGGGCTTGCAGCCCTTCCTTACGGGCGACGCCGTGCGTGCGCGGACGTGGTTTTGTGAGTTCCGAGAAATCGTCTTGAAATGTGTCGTACACAACATCAAGCGAGCCGTCACACCGTGAAACCAACCGTAGTATGGTGGTTTATTAGTATCATTCTGTTAGTGTCTAAATTGCAGAAAGATTTACATTCTATATAATTATGATGTGAAATTTATATGGACGAAAAGATGTTAGGCGATCAGTCTAGACGGAAAATGCTGAAAATGACCGGTGGCGTCATCGGACTCGGCGGTGGCATCCTCGCTTCGAGCGGGACCGCTGCCGCTTCACCTGTTAATGAGGCTATCCCAGCTTATAAAGAGAAACTCGGACATGTCTACGACAGTTGGGAAGGTTTCGAGATCAATCATGAGAACCATGCACAAGTTTGGGAGCCCACATTGTACGGTGACCAGTATGTCACCGTGGTTGATGTGTCCGGATTCACCCAAATCGGTGAGTACGTGGACCCGGGTGATCCGGAACCGAGAGATCAGATATTCCACACCGAGTGGGACATTTCGAGTTCCGCAGCCCTTTCTTCTCCCCAGGATGGCGATTTTACGGGAATCACAGCACAAGGGACGAACGTCGAAGACAGTACCGTGAATGATAGCGAAATGGAGGATCTCGTCGGTACTCTGGTGACAGCCGCCACAGCCTACTGGGGCTTCGGTCCTACGGCGAGCGTCGTGGCGAGTTCTATTGCCGCGAGTGCATTCGGTGGTGGCGACGCGATTACCCGCTGGTGGGATTGGGAGGGCACAGGCAAAGCCTCACAGGTCACGTCGTGGGTTCGCTTCTACGTTGAGGGGCTGGACCCTGGGGAGACGGTCAATATCGAAGTCGGTAACTCGACTTCGTACGGACCCAATTACGGGGGCACGAGTTATTCAGTCACTGGCATGGAGAACACGTTGACGATCACGGCCCCGGACCCGAACTGAACGCGTGACTCCGACGATTAGCAGTTTTTTATCCAACCGGATTCTCACTCCAGCGTCCACCGGCCCGCACTCGGTACACCGATATTCGCTGTGCCATCCACTGCCGGTCGCAGACGCCACACTCCAGACACCGATTCGGCGGACCGTCATCGCTTACGCCACGACCGCTTCGTCTGTCGCTAACACGTCCCTGTCATCGTCGGACGTCAAGTGGGTCCGGAGGCTGGTGGTGCCACTCTGAAATTACCGAAGAGGGTACTGTATAGATTACCTCCTCGACTGGCGTTCGTTCACCGAGAGATTAGTGCGTTCGCTGACAATTGTAAAACATTCCCGTAACATAGATATGGTAATCCGGCAATTTCTTGAAACAGGGGAACTGTAGTCTCAGACCTGTAGACGTGCATCCACGGTGAGACTCGGTTGTTCTGGAGGTCGCGCGCCGACGCTTAACGCGATACCGAGATAAACCAGATATATGCAAGATCGTCTTGAAATGTGTTGTTCACAACGCCAAGCGAGCCGTTGCACAGTAAAATAGCAAAAAATCCTCTTCTAGTGTAATACATATACCTGTAACCGTCCATAGTCGGACTGCGTGCAAAAGCCGCCGGACCGTGGATCCACTTGGATGATTATTTCCTGAAGTTGTGAACGAAATTTTTGGTAGGGTTCCCTTTTAGGGCGGCACTCACACAAGAGCGTTGCATGATTCCCCCCATCGCGAATAATTTCGTGGCGGGTGAGACGGCCGACAGTGCGGTCTCGCACGTCGAGTCGCTGAACCACGACGGTATCGCGGGGATACTAAACCTGCTGGGAGAACACTATTCTAATCGACAAGAGGCTGACGCCGACGCCGACGCGTACGTCAGTCTCGTCCGACAACTCGGGGCGACGAACCTCGATGGATGCGTCTCGGTGAAGCCCTCACAGATCGGACTCGACGTGAGCGATACTGCATTCCGCGAGAACCTCGACCGCATCGTCGACGCCGCGGCCGACGACGACGTGTTCGTCTGGGTCGACATGGAAGATTATACGACAACTGACGTAACTCTCGACGCCGTCGACGACCTTGGACACCGGACCGACGGCAACGTCGGTGTCTGCGTGCAAGCGAATCTGAAGCGGACGCCGGACGACCTCGCTCGACTGGCTGACGTTCCCGGAAAGGTCCGTCTCGTCAAGGGCGCGTACAACGAACCCGCGTCGGTCGCACACAAACAGAAGTCGAAAGTGGACGAGGTGTACCGCGACCTCCTCGAATACATGTTCACGGAGTTCGACGACGGCGTCGCCGTCGGCAGTCACGACCCGTCGATGATTGCACACGCTCGCGACATGCACGACCAGTACGGCACACCCTACGAAGTACAGATGCTCATGGGCGTTCGCGACGACGCCCAGCGCGACCTCGCCGACGCCGATATCGAGATGTGGCAGTACGTCCCCTACGGCGACAAGTGGTTCCAGTACTTCTACCGCCGCGTGCGCGAGCGCAAGGAGAACGCGCTGTTTGTCCTGCGTGCGGTCACCGGACTCTAAAACGGTAACCGGGCAAACACGTCACTGCGGGTCTAGCAACTTCGATTCCGCCTTCCGTAAGTGTTCCAGAAGCGTCGTCTTCGAGATGTCCAACTCGGCGGCGAGTTCCCGGGTCGAAATCTCACGCGGCCAGCGGTAGTATCCCTCTTCGCGTGCGAGTTCGAACGCCTGTCGCTGACTCCGGGTGAGCGTGTCGAGTCGTCGCCCGCGTTCCGGTTCGGCACCTTCGGCCGAGGAGATGGAGGCGACGCGAATCTCCGCGCCGGTGTCGTCCATGACTGCTTGGATTCGGTCTTGTATCTCGTCTCGCGCGCCCGCGAACCAGACCTCCCACCGCTCTCGCCCGTTTTCGATCTGTGTGGGCGCGCCGTGGACGAACCCTTGTTTGAGCAGTTGTGGACAAATCATGTCGCTCGGGTCGTACTCCAAGAAGAACTCGCGTGCGACCGGCCCGGGCGCGACGTTTTTCCCACGGGAGTCGAATCGTTCTTGGAGCTCTAAGACGTCGCCTGTGAGTTCCGAGTCGGCGATAACGTCGAGGAGTAACTCTACTTCGTCGACCGATTCCCCGTATGCGGTGAACAACCCGTTCGACCGCTCGACGCCTGCGGTCGGAGCGTCGTAAATCGCGTGTGCGAGGATACCGCCGTCGTATTCGCTCGTCGCTTCGATTGCCCAGCAGTTCGGATGCCACAGGTCGAGCGACATGCGCGAGCCTTTCCCTGCCATGCGTTCGCTCATACACCTGCTTAGTACTTGGGCATGTAAGACGCTGACTGTGGCTATGAGCGGCCCGACACGTATCTACGGGCACGGGGA
>NZ_JBZRPK010000659.1:0-12840 GCF_058382125.1 Haloferax sp. s1 | reverse complement strand
TCCTTTTCGACCTCGTGCTCAACCACTCCGCGCGCGAACATCCGTTTTTCAAAGACGCGTACAAGAATCCCGACTCGGACTACTACGACTGGTACGAGTGGCAAGAAAACGGCGAACCGGGGACGTACTTCGACTGGGAGTACATCGCCAACTTCGACCACCGAAATCTCGATGTTCGACGCTATCTACTCGATGCGGTCGACATGTGGGCCGAAATCGTCGACGGCTTTCGGTGTGACATGGCCTGGGCCGTGCCAGACACCTTCTGGCAGGAGATACGCGACCGCGTGAAATCGAAGGACTCAGACTTCCTCCTCCTCGACGAGACCATCCCGTACATCGCCGACTTCCACGAGGGAATGTTCGACATGCACTTCGACACGACGCTGTACTTCGTCCTTCGACAGGTCGGCCGCGGCGACGCCCCCGCCGAGCGAATCCTCGACGCCATCGACCAGCGTGCCGAAGTCGGCTTCCCCGACCACGCGGCGTTCATGCTCTATCTCGAAAACCACGACGAAACCCGCTACATCGTCGAATGCGGGGAATCCGAAGCGCTGGCTGGCGCGGGCGCGCTCTTTACGCTCCCCGGTGTGCCGATGATTTACGGGGGTCAGGAAATCGGTCAGCGTGGCCGCCGCGACGCCCTTTCGTGGGAGCACGCCCGCGACGATATCCGCGAACACTACGAGCGACTCATCGAGGTACGCGACGAAACACCCGCGCTCAGGTACGGCGGGTCGTTCCGCCGCATCGACTACGAGACCGATTCCGACCGTGCCGTCGCATTCGTCCGCGACCACGCCGACGGCTCGTACCTCTGTCTCCTGCACTTCGGCGATGGTTCCGTGACGGTCGATATCGGCGACCTCGACGTTGACGCCACGGACCTCGTCTCCGGCGACTCCATCGCTGCTGAGGGCGGTCTCCGCGTCGACGACGTGGCGATTTGCCCGCTCGTGTAGTACCGCTCGACGTTGCCCGCCCGCATAGCACCGTTCGCGCTGTACCGTCCCGACCCCGTCTGACCACCCGACACACGATGAGCTCAGGATACGCTCCCCCGACCCTGCTTTCGGACCGCACCGACGACCTCGTCTCGTGGTACGAGACGACCGTCGAGAGCCACGACGACGCCTTCGAGGCCGCCAAAGAACTCGCAACCCGCCTCGGAGCACACGTCGTTCACGACGACAGTGCCGACGCCGACACCGGTGCCGACACTCACACCAAAACCGTCGAGTTCGGCTTCTGGACGCCGGAAATCGTCGACGCTGACGTTCCCGAGTCCGCAGTCGAACTCGAATTGTTGACGCCGCCAGCGGACCTCGACCCCGGCGAGACCGACCACCGAGAAGTCTCATTCCGGCGTGACCGCGTCTCCGTGCGCCGCGCCGGTGAGTACCACTGGGCCGTCGTTGGAGGCGTCCGAACTGGGACGCGCGGCACGCTCGGCTCCCTGTACCAACTCGTCTACGAGGACGAAAACGGCGAGGAACAGACGATTCAGGACCCCGTCTCGTACTCCGTCCCGTTCGGTGCCTTCGCGCCCGCCGAGGTCTACGACGTGGGCGTCCTCGACGAAACTCGTACGGACCGCGAGTACTTCGAAGCACTCGGCACCGAGGATGAACGCGTCTCTACGACCGAAGACGACGGTCTCCCGCGTATCGACCCAGCGACGAGCATGCTGGAGATTCATCCGGGGACCGCGACCGAACGCGGGTCGCTCGCAGGTCTCGCCGAGGTCTACGAGGATATCGCCGGGAAGCAACGCGCTGGCGACGCACTCGAACCGTGGGAGCGCGCCTTCGCTGGTTACGACGGGATTCAGGTAATGCCCCTCGAACCCCTGACCGAAAACAAGGAACAACACGACTTCTGGTCCGTCAAGCAGAGAGAATCCGCCAACACCTCCACAAGCGAAGCGAGTGGAGGTTCGTCGGACGAGCAGAGAGAATCCGACAATATCTCCACGAGTGAAGCGAGTGGAGGTTCGTCGGACGAACAAAGAGAGTCCGACGATAAACTCACCGTCGAGGTTGCCCGTCCCGAGATTATAAACTGGGGTTACGATATCGTCGTCAGCGCTTTCTCCGCGCCGAACCCGGCCATCCTCGAAACCGGTCGCCCGGACGAACTCGTGGATTTCATTGCCGCCTGCCACGACCTTCCGAGACCGGTCAAAGTCGTCTTCGACGTGGCGCTCGGCCACGCTGACAACCGCGGTGCGGAACTCCTCAACGACCGCTACATCCTCGGCCCGGGGATGTATGGTAAGCACCTCGACTACACCGAACCGACCGCTCGGGCCGTCTTCTTGGAGATGCAGCGTCGGAAGATGGACTTCGGTGCCGATGGTATCCGCGTCGACGGCGCACAGGATTTCACCTCCTACGACCCCGAAACCGGCGAGATGTACCACGACGACGACTTCCTCGCAGAGATGGACCGCGTGACGCAGGAAGTCGCCGGTACGGAGTACCGTCCGTGGATGATATACGAGGACGGTCGCCCGTGGCCGCGAGTAGATTGGGAACTCGCGGCGTCGTATCGCACCCTCATCGAACAGCATCCTCACTCGTTCCAGTGGTCGCCTATCACGTTCGCGCACAACACGCCCGCCCTTCTCACCTTCTGGGCGACGAAGTGGTGGCGCGTCCGCGAAGTCGGCGAGTTCGGAGGCAACTGGTTGACGGGCGTCGCCAATCACGACACCGTTCGCCGCGGGACGCAAATCGACCCGACGGTCGAGTTCAACCAGTCGCCGGTCAATCCCTATCTCGGCGAGGACTACCCCGATACGATAGACGAAGCCTACGACAACGCGGCCTCCTCCATGCTGTTCCACTGCTTCCTGCCGGGTGTCCCGATGGATTTTGCCCACGCCAATATGCGCGCCCCGTGGGGGTTCGTCCGCGATACCGACCTGACGTGGAACGTCAGGGTCGTCTCCGGCGGTGCGAAGTTCTCCTCCTGGCGGGTCCGCGACGAGGGTTTCGACGACGACCGATTCTTCCGCCGCGTGAAGGACCCCGGCTTCGAATCGAACGACAAACTTCTAGTGTGGATGAACGCGCTTTCGGCCGCCGTCGGGGCCACAGACTACGACCTCGACGTGATGGCCGACATGCTCTCGGCGATGGACCAACCGCTCGGCGACGACCTTTCCGCCGCCGACCTCGAAGCGTACAGCTACGCGTGGATGCGCGACGTTCACGAGTTCGCCAACCTGAGCCATTGGCACGACGAACAGGACGACGAGCGAATGAAGTTCCGCCTCGAAACCCGCGAATTCCGTCACGACCGCCCGTGGCTCCTCGCCGATTTAGACGAGGACGACGACTACTTCAGCTATCGCCATCCGACCGACGGAACGGTTCTCTACTACGGTTTCCGTCACTCCCCTGCGGGAGACGAACAACTGCTCTTCGCCGCGAACATGGAAGGTGTCACAGTCGATACCTCTCCCGAATATCTCGCCGAAGACGCCGCCGAGGACGAGAACGCGCCCGAAATTCCGACCGACGGCTGGGAACCGGCCTTAGTCGCACCCGGTGCCGAGGAGTCGTCGTCCAGTACCGACCCGTCTGCTGTCGAACTCGACAACGGCGAGGCAATCGTCTGGCGGCGCGAACTGTAGAAAACAGTCGACCGACCGATGCTCAGCGCGAATCGCCGGACATCGGCCGTGTGTACCACCACGCCCACAGGATGAGGACGCCCTGAAGCGGGAGTCGCGCCCAGCTTACCGCGTCGGAGGGGTTCCGCATGAACTCGGGCGCGCCCGTGAGCACGACGTCGTGGGTCGCCATGTAGACGTTTGCCGGGAAGACGGCAATCAGCAGGGCTATCAGTCCCCACGCGGCGAGACGTCGAGTTCGCTGAACTAACACGCCTGCGCCGAGGGCGACTTCGCCTATCCCGGAAATATACACGAGTTCGAGCGCCGCCGGGAACGACGGCGGAACGAGTTGGACGTACACTTCCGGGTCGACGAAGTGCATCACGCCCGCAACGATGTAGAAAATTCCCATCACGTAGCAGAGGGGTCGCTTGACCCGAGCGAGTGCGCTGACGGTCTCGTTTTTCATGCTGTCCCATGGTTGGAACGATAGCCAAAGAGGCTTGTCTCACCGAATCAGGTCCATCGCACTGGGTGTGTATCCGGTGATTTGGTGCCAACTATCCCCTTCGCTCCAACACCCGACCGACCCAAAGCCCGAACACCACTGCACCGACGAGAATCGGAATCGAATACAGCGGCCCCGACGGCGTCACGAACAACAGCGCCTCGGCGACGACGATAGCGACGAGCAGGCCGACGATTCGCTCGCGGGTAACGACGGTCACGCCGCGCTCCTCGTCACATCGGTGACGCGCCCACTTGACCCGTTGGTAACTGTCGCATTCATCTCCACCGACACACCGGGCAGGTAGTCGCCATCGGGACCGACCCACTGGCCCTCGGTTCCGCAGTCGGTGGTCAACCGACAGACCCGCGTCTCCGGCGGCCAGATAACCCGAATGACCCCACCAGACCGCTCCACAGAGGCGGTTTGTCGGTACGTAACCGTCTCGCCGAAGTCGCCAACGTAGGTGACGACGAGGTGGACCTCGCTCGTCCCGTTTGGGATTGGAACTCGGTCGGGACCGGCTGCGTTCGGGAAATTCGTGACGAATACCCCATCGGGCGTCATCGCCCAATCGACGGTCAGGTTCTCGCGCATCGGCGCGTCGTAGCGGGCGTACCCCTCTTCCGTCTCGGCGCGGACGGAGACCGTGTTGCTGCCATCGGGTGCGCCGAGAGTCGTCGTCGCACCGACGCGCTCGCCCGAGAGCACGTCGAGGCGGGTCAGTTCCGGTTCGACCGGGTCTTCCGCACCGGTCCACGACCCGCGGTAGGTGAATCGGTACGGCGTTCGGTTCGTCGCGTCGAGGACGGTGAAATCCTGTTCGGCCCCGTCGTCGATGGCGTAGACGACCGGCCCGTCGAAGCCGGGGTCGTTGCGGAGCGTCTGGAACGGGTGGGCCGACCAGTCGCCGTAGGGGTCGGGGTGGAACACGAGCGCCTTCGAGTCGTTTGCTCCGCCGACGCCCGTATCCCCACCGGTGCTCGGAACTGACGGGGTGAGCGGTGGGTCCTCGAACCCTGCTTCGATGAGCGGTTCGTAGGTCGATGCCAAGTTCTCAGTTCGAAGGTGGTTCTCGTCGTAGGGGTCGTCGACGGCGTCGAGAGTGACGCCGCCAGCAACGAGCGCCGAGATGAGAACGACCGAGAACACGACGCCGCGGGCTTCGGAAGCCGAAAAGCGGCGGTGAGCGAATCGGGTGCTGATGCGGAAACAGCCAACGAGTCCCGCTGCGCCGAAGACGACGAGCGGGACGAGCGCGTCGAAGTGGTAAAAGGGTCCGAGCAGGTCGATAAGCCCGTTCCGGAGTCCGTTGTGCGTCCCCCAGAAGTAGACGTTACCGAGGAACACCGACCCGAATACCCCGGCGACGACGGCGGCGAGCGCGTCGTCGGAGAGTTCCACAAACGCGCGGTCGCGACCGCCGAGTCCGTGATGTCGTCTCCGGTCGCTCCCGCGGCGGTTTCGACCGGTCGCGTGCCCCCACCACCGGGAGACCGTGAGTCCGACGCCGACGAGGGCGGCGATGGTCCCGAACCATCCCATCGGTCCCCACCGAGTTGTGAGCATATCGAGCGCTTCGATAGCCGTTTCGACCCCTATTGCGGGCGTGTAGGTGATGTCGTAGCCGAGGATTTCTCGCCTGCCGAACCCGATGCCGTCGTGCGGAGCGAACGCGATGTAGGGGAACGTAAGCGGGTCACCCGTCACGATTGCGTTGTAGGCGAGCGTCAGCCCGACAAACGCCAGTCCGGGAAGGGCAATAGCGACGTATCGGCGAAAGACGGCCCAGCCCGTTCCGACTCGCTGGGCGGTCGCAAGCGCCCACAGGGAGTGTCCTATGAACGGGAGGGCGAACAAGAGCGCAGTGTAGGGCCGCGCGAAGAGCGCGAAACCGATGAGCGTGCCTGCGACGACGGCGTAGCCCGACGAATCGCGGCGGGCAGCCCTGACGTAGCAGACGGCGAACCCGAGATTGAGCATCGTCGTCGGCGCGTACGCGAGGAACGTCGCCGACGTGAGGAGGAACAGTGGCGAGAGGCCGAGGTGGCCCGCCGCGACGATGCCCGTTTGGCGGTCGAAGATGTCTGCGGTGAGGATATAGACGAGTGCTGCGGTCACCGCGGCGACGCCGCCCAAGACGAGATTCGGTAAGCCGACGGCGAGACCAAGGGCGAACAGCGCCGGAACCGCGGGCGAATACTTCGAGTACAGTTGGACCCCACCGGGTGCGCTCGCGGTCTCTTGGACGATGAAGAACCACGGTCTGACGGCCTCCGCGAGCGCTCCGGGGTAGAGAAATAGCTTGCCCTCCAAGAGCATCGCCGCCTGCGTGAGGTAGACGCCTTCGTCGTCGTTGACCGTGTGGTACGGAAAGAGGTCGACCGCCAGCCAGGTAACGACGAGACCGACGAGAAGCGAGACGGCGAGTGCGGCGAGTCGGTGGCGCGTCCGCTGGCGGTCGATGCCAAACGAGAACCCGCGCGTGCGCAAGCGGTCGATGCTGAACGGGAGGTCGATATCGGTGAGTCGTGAGCCTCGTTTCCCCATCCTTAGTCCGAGTACTGGCCGGGGTCGGGGCGCTGTTCGCGCGGGAACCACGCGAGTTCGTGGCCCGCATCGAGTGACACCTCGACGCGACCGTCGGTCGGGACGGTCTCGTCGTGGTTGTGCATGCAAAGCAGGTCGTCGCCGCCGTCCAGTTCGACCTCGTAGAGGATGGTCGGCCCGAGGTAGCGCTTGCCGACGACCTCGCCGTGGCCTTCGCCATCGCAGGCGTGGGCGGACACGTCGTCCGGGCGGACGAGGATGTCGATGTCGGTCTCGTCGTACTCGGGTGCGAGTCCGTGAATTTGGTCGCGGCCGACTGTCCCGAGTTCCGTCTTGACCGCGTCACCATCGACGCGGCCCGGCAGGAAACCAGCGTAGCCGAGGAAACCGGCGACGAACCGCGATTCGGGGTGCTGGAAGACCTGTTCGGGTTCGCCAATCTGTTCGAGGTCGCCGTCGTTCATCACGGCGACGCGGTCCGAGATGGACAGCGCCTCTTCTTGGTCGTGGGTAACCGAAACCGCTGTGACGCCCGCCTCCTTGAGGATGCGACGAACCTCCTCACGCATCTGGACGCGGAGGTCCACGTCGAGGTTCGAGAAGGGTTCGTCGAGGAGCAGAATCTCTGGTTCGGGCGCGAGCGAGCGGGCGAGGGCGACCCGCTGTTGTTGCCCGCCGGAGAGTTCGTCAGGATAGCTTTCGCCCTGCGTCTCAAGCCCGACGAGGTCCAGCAGTTCCCCCACGCGGGCCTCGCGGTCCGCTTTGTTGAGGTCTTTCAGCCCGAAGGCGATGTTCTCGGATGCAGTGAGATGCGGGAACAGCGCGAACTCCTGAAATACGACGCCGACGCCGCGTTCTTCGGGAGCAGTGAGGCCTCCGTTGCCGGAGACCACTGTTCCGTATAGTCGAACCGCACCCTCGTTCGGATGGTCGAGACCGGCGGTGAGTCGGAGCGTCGTCGTCTTCCCGCATCCCGAGGGACCGAGTAGCGTGAGGATTTCGCCCTCTTTGACGCTGATAGACAGGTCGTCGATGACCGACTCGCTGCCGTAGGATTTCGAAACGCCGTCGAGTTCGAGGACGATGTCGGTGTCGGCGTCGGAATCGGAACCGGCGGTCATATCGGTTTGTGAGGACTGATGGTGGTTCGAACGGTCTTGCGTTTTGAGTGTGCTATTTGACATCGTATCCCTCTTGTCTGATGATGATGAGCATCGATAGCCCCGAGACGAACAATAGGATGAGCGCGGGCACCACGGCTTGGCCGAAGTAGCCCTGTTCGTGGGCCGACCAGATGTGCGTCACGAGCGTTTTGAACCCGGACGGACGAAGCATGAGCGTCGCGGGCAGTTCCTTCATCGTAGTCAGGAAGACGAGTGCCGCGCCGCCGAACAGGCCGGGCGCGACGAGGGGCAGCGTCACGTGACGGAATGCTCCGGTCGGGGTCTCCCCGAGGGTTCGCGCGGCTTCCGGCAGGGTAGGGTCAACCCGGAGGAACGACGCCCGGAGCGACCCGATGGCCTGCGGAAGGAAGCGGATAACGTAGGCGAAGACGAGGAGATAGAGCGTCTGGTAGATGGGTGTCGCATACGAACTGCCGAAGAAGACGAGCGCGAGACCGAGGACGACGCCCGGCACCGCGTAGCCGATGTAGGTCGCGCGCTCGAAGAGAGAACTTAGCCGCGAGGAGTGGCGTGCGGCGAGATACGCAACGGGGAGACCCGCGATAGTCGCCGCGCCCGCGGTCGCGGCGGAAACAAGCACGGAATTAAACGCGTATTCGGGCCGGAAGGCGAGCGACCGGCCCGTTTCGGCGACGCCCTCCGCCAGCCACGTGAGCAGGATACCCATCGGGACGACCAGCGCGACAATGGCGACGAGTGCTGCGAACCCGACCGCAGGGTATTTCCAGCGACCGAGTTTCATGACACTCCCCGAGCGGCCGCCGGTCGTCGTCCGCTCGTTACCGCGAATCTGCGATTCGAGCGTGAGAATCACGAGCGTCACGGCGACGAGTTGCAGCGAAAGCAGTGTCGCGGTGTCGCGGCCGAACGCCCCGAACTCGACGTAGATGACGCGCGTGAACGCGTCGAACCGCATGATGGCCGGCGTACCGAAGTCCGAGAGGGCATAGAGCGCGGCGAGGAGCGCTCCGGCGGCGACTGCCGGGCGAATCTGCGGGATGGTCACCCGCTTGAACGCCTCCCAGCGGGAATGGTTCAGGGTCCGCGCGGCGTCGATGAGCGTGGTGTCCATCGACTTCAACGCGGCCCGGGTGGTGATGAACACGTACGGATAGGTGTAGAGCGTCAGCACCAACACGGCACCGGGAAGGCCGTAAATTTCCGGAAGCGAATCGATGCCGAGCGGCGCAAGTAGACGCTGAAGTACACCCCGCGGGCCGAACGCGGACACAAACGTGAACGCGCCGATATAACTCGGAATAACGAGCGGTAACGAGACGGCGACTGTCCAGAAACGCTTGAACGGGAGGTCGGTTCGGACGGTGAGGTACGCTAGGGGAACGCCGAGTGCGATACACGCGGCGGTCACGAGGACGACGAGGACGGTACTGTTCAAGAACACTTGCACCGTCGTCGGGCGCGTGAGAAGTGCCAGCGCATCCGACAGTCCGACTTCGAGCGCCGATTTGACGAGCCACAACAGCGGGACGATGACGGCGGCGGCGACGGCACCGCTCGCGACTGTCAGTCCGAGCGGTTGCTCGTCGTCCCCTCCCCCAGTCGTCGTCCGCTGTTCGGTCGCCATCAGTGGGTCACCTCAGAGCACGCCCACCTCACGCAAGAGTCGTACGGTTCCTTCGAGGTCCGAAAGCTGCGTCAGGTCGAGTCCTTCCGGCGGGTTGAGTTCGTCGATACTCGGAAGTTCGCCGATGGGGTCGACACCCGAGACGAGCGGGTATTCGAAGGTCGTCCGCGCGAAGTAGTCCTGCGCCTCTGCCGACAGCAGGTGTCGGACGAAGTTGCTCGCGAGGTCGGCATCGTCAGCCGTATTGAGGACAAGCGCGCCTGCAACGTTGAAGATAGACCCGGCGTCACCCGAAGTGAACGCGGTTTTGAGCGGCGCGTTCGGGCGACCGGCGAGGATGCGCTGTATGTAGTAGTGGTTGGCGAAGCCAGCGCTGATTTCGCCGTCGGCGACGGCCTGCGAGACGAGGAACTCGTCTTTGAACTCGGTGACACCGAGGTCCTGCATCCCCTGAAGCCACTGCTTGGTCGCCTCCTCGCCTTCGAGGACGCGCATCGCGGTGATGAACGCCTGGAACGACGAGTACGTCGGGGCCCAGCCGATGTTGTCGCGGAACGCCTCGGTCTCCGGGAACTTCATGATGTCGTCCGGAATCTCCGACTCGTCGAACTGGTCGGTGTTGAACGGGACAGTCCGGGCGCGTCCAGACGTACCGGTCCACTGGCCGTCCGGGTCGTGGAACTCGTCGCGGACGAGGTCGAGAACCTCGCTCGGAAGTTTCTGTGTCCGTCCGGCGTCCTTCAACGCACCGAGTGACCCCGCGTTAACGGAGAAGAACACGTCGGCGGGGCTGTTTTGGCCTTCCGTCTGAATCTGATTGACGAGTTCGGCCGCGGAGTTGTACCGCGGACGGATGGTGAAGTCGTCGTAGTAGTCTTCGAAAAAGGAGATAAGTTCGCCGACGAGCGCTTCTCCGCGCCCGGAGTAAAGCGTCAGTTCGCCCGAGAGGTCCGGCATATCGGCCACCGACACGCCGCCGGTAATCTCGCGGTCGCCGAACGGAGAGCGCCCGGAGCCGATCTGCTCAACCGTCTCGTTGCCGCCGGATTCGGTCGTCGTCTCGTCTTCGCCGCCGAGTCCGGCACAGCCAGCGAGCGAGCCGAGACCAAGCGCCGCCGCCGTCGCAATGAACCGACGACGACCGTGGCCGCGAAGCTCCCGGTCGTGATCTTGCATATATTGATTTAGGCTACCCTAAAACATTTATACCTACCGGTTCGAAGGGTGAAGTTACAGAAATAGAACATAGGAGGGGTTAGTCGTCAGCGGGGGTAGCTGTTTTTCGGGTCGCAAGCACGTCCAGGCAGTCCAGCCAGTCTTGCATATGGTTGCCGACGTAATTGAAGAACTCGCCGTTTCGATAGTCGGACCAGTCGCCGTCGGCGAGCGCGTCCGCCATCGCTTCGAACACCGCGGCGTAGGAGTCGGCGTCGTCACCGGATTGCATCCGGTGGGCCGACGAGGTTCGCTCGTCGATCTCGCCGACCGCATCGACGACTTCCCAGAGGTGTTCGTTGAGTTCGAGGCCCGGTACCTCGTTGTTGAGGTCGTCGAACGTCGGCCGCGCGGCCTTGTTGTGTTCGCAGAGCGGATAGCCGGTGAGGACATCTTTGCCCAACACGTCCGCGGCGCGCTTGAGGAAGACGCCCGACCAGATGTCGTCGAAGCGGCCGACTTCCCACTCGTTGTCGTCCATCGGCAACTGGTAGAATGCCGGGATGACCTCGCGCTTGAACGCGAGATTCATCGAACAGACGGTGAGATACTGGCCCGGTTCGGCGACAAAGTCGCCGTCGAAGTCGTCGAAATCGGTCCGGGTCTGTGCCTGCCCTTCGAGGTCGCCGTCCATCAGGATGCGGACGGCGTCGAGGTCCGGCACGTTGGTCCACAGGCCTTGCGAGGCGACCACGTCGCGGAGTTCGCGGGTGTCCGTCTCGACCGTCTCGCCCATCGCCGAGTAGGGGTACCCGCGTGGGTACAGTCCGTGTTCGTCGGCGTTCTGGTAGAGGACGTTCACCCACCGTTCGTTACTCGACACCGACTCTACCTCGTCGGTACGGTGGAGGTTCTCCATGTGCCGACCGAAGAAGTCCCACTCGTCGTGCGGGAGGGTGTCGTCGTCGATGAAGAACCCGTATTCGAACTCGGGGTGTGCCCACATGTACAAGAGGCCGAAACTCGTCTGTGCGTGACTCGCCGCCGGGACGAGGTGCGAGTACTCAGAAATCCCCTGCTCGGCGTACCACTCCTCACGGGCCGACTCGTCGAACACTGCCCCCGAAACCCCTTCGTCGTCGAGCATCGCCACCATCCCCTCGGTGTCGCAGAAGTCCTCCGTCACGAGGAGGACGAACAGCCGGTCGAGGTCGAAGCCGTGTGCGCGGGCGTTGTCGAAGTACGACCGCATGCACTCGTACTCCCGAATGGTCGGAACGACGACACAGATATCCGATTCCATTGTCTGTATGACTTTAGGCTGACCAAAAGTACCTGTTGGTCCCGTCTCAAACCCTTCAGACGTCCGAAACGTTCGATTTGCCATCCCCCCGTAACTCCGAACGTTCGCTTCGTCATCCACCGGCGACTTCGAAACGGTCACTCCGAGATTCCCGTCAGCGACTCCAACAGCAGGGCTGCGGTGTCCTTCGCCAGCGGGTCGTTCGCGTTCCCACACTGCGGCGACTGGACGCAGGACGGACAGCCAGCCTCGCAGTCGCAATCGTCGATGAGGCGCGCCGTCTGCCGCATTAGGCGCTCAACGATATCGTAGCCGGCGCGAGTCAGGCCGACGCCGCCGGGATGGCCGTCGTAGATGAAGATTGTCGATTGGCCCGTGTGGTCGTGATATGGTGTCGAGAGGCCACCGATGTCGCCGCGGTCACACAGGAGCGTCAGCGGGAAGAGCGAAATCATTCCGTGTTCTGCGGCGTGGATACCGCCGTTAAACGCGTAGTCGCTCCCTTTCTCGTGGGAACTACCTAACTCGCGCATCTCGGACTCTATGTCGCTGGGGACAGTGAAGTACAGCGCTTTCGTCCGAAGGCTCGTCTCCGGCAGGTCGAGCAGTTGTTGGCCGATGGTGGTCCCGCGCTTCGGGTCGCGGCGTTCGAAGCCGGTGATTTGCTTCCGCATCGTCACCTCGGCGAATCTGACTTCCACGTCCGACCGCGCCGACAGCGGTTTCGACAGGATATCCCGTTCGACGGTGATGTGTTTGTCGTGGAGGACGCGAGTGTAGTAGTCCGCCCACGTCGGTTGCAGACGGGCGACGTCGCGGTCCAAATCGAGGTCGGCGACCTCGTAGGTCTGGCCCTGATGGTGGTACACCTCGCCCGGATGAGCGTCCCGAAGTGCGTCGTCGAATGCGAGTTTCGCGATAGTCTCGTTG
>NZ_JBZRPK010000188.1:0-1719 GCF_058382125.1 Haloferax sp. s1 | reverse complement strand
CCACTTGTGACCCGATCCGTCAGTCGGGAGGTCGAGGAACGTGGAAAGACCAGGGGCGTTCGCGTGGGTCGCGCGATCATTGACTGTGCCCGGCGTCGCTCGGGGGTGCGGACTGTGATCCGCCTTGCGAAAGCACTGACCCCCCCCGAAAAAACAGGTGTTAAAATCCCTCACTCGGGCATGGCGACCGGTGCTTACTATGACCGCCTGTGGACAATCATCGACGAACTCTATGACGCAGTCATCGTTGTTCTCGACGAAATTGACCGTCTTGCGCCACCTGACGCCGCCCCAAGTGTTTCACCCGAAGAGGCAGAGGATAGCAAGCTTCTGATGCAACTTTCCCGCGCAGGTGAAGAGAACGATGTCGGAGCTAGTCTTACTGTTATCTGCATCAGTAACGATCTCAAGTATGGTGACCGGCTAGATACCCGTGTAGAGAGTTCGTTCGCGCCTGATGAAATCGTGTTTCCCGCGTACGATGCAAACCAACTTGGGGATATTCTCAAGCGACGTCGCGAGGCCTACCGACCAGGGGTTCTCTCAGAAGACATTATTCCCCTGTGTTCAGCGTTTTCCGCACAAGAACATGGTGACGCACGGCGTGCACTTGACCTCTTTCGACTCGCTGGCGAGGTTGCTCGCGATGATGATGCTGACCAAGTTCGAGGGGAGCACGTCCGAGCTGCCAACGATGATGCCGAAGTAACTCGGATTCAAGACCTCATTCGAGGCTGTCCGACACAGGCTAAGATTGCAATCGCCGCACTTGCGGCTCTGGACGAATTCACGAACCGTTCGCATTTTAAATCGACTGCGATGTATCAGGTGTACCGTGCATTTGCCGAAGCAATTGGGATGAACGTTCTTGGACAGAAACGCATCACTGATCAGCTCCGTGAGTACGAGACACTAAAAATAATTGATATGAAACGAACGAGTGACGGCTATCGAGAGGGGACGTATCTTCAACTGTCACTTCTTGACGACCCAAGCCTTTTGCTTCAATCAGTTGGTCTGGACGATCACTGTTCGGGGATTCCTATTGGTCCTCGAATGCGCAAGCAAATTGTCAACCTCGTTGGAAAGTAGACCTCCGACCTTCTCATTCACAGGGAGAAAGCGAACGGGTGCAGCTAGTGTCCCACTTTCATCTTACTGTAGCGAGGGAACTCGCCTTTACACTCTGATGCCCCCTCCCTCACTCTGTTCACTCCGATAGGGGGTGTATTTCCATTGTTCACGGATTTCAATTGCCCTCTCAGCAACAACTCCGGATGCTCCATTACGAACTGAAGGCTGTTTCGTGCCTCTCCTGCTTCTCATCGTTCTGTATACCCTACTCTCAGAGCTCCTCTCTTACAGCAGTTTTTCCTGAGCCATTTTTGGAGTACGGACAGGCATTTATGTACGACTTAAAAGGAGGAACGACCGCCACCATAGAGAACCATGCTAAGAACTTAGGAAAACCGCTGTATAAGGTCTGTTGGACGAGTCTGACTGTGGTTACCTTGAGTCGCTAGTCAAACGTCATCCCGTATCCCCACTCTTCGAGACAGTCCTCTGCTTCGTCGAGATGCTGTAACCCAACTTTCACAAGCGCTTCACGGAGGTCCGTCAGTGACACGTTTTCTTCAAACCTGTCTTCGAACTCTCGGAGTGCATCTCGCTCTGCGACCTTTGTCTCTTTCTGCAAGAACAAGGGAACCCGGTCACGAC
>NZ_JBZRPK010000189.1:0-1744 GCF_058382125.1 Haloferax sp. s1 | reverse complement strand
GGGTTTTCGCTCGCCACTGCTGCCATGGCAGTGCCGGAGACCGCTCCCCGGTACCTGATGGCCCCGTCGGTGTCGCTCCGATTCAGCCCGACGTCCCCGACGAGGTCGTCGAACAGTGCCAGCCACTGTTTTGCGGCACTCGGTCGCGCGGTCCGCGCGACGACAGTGACGGCATCGGCGAGCACTTGACCCACGAACGCCGCGTCGAGGTCTTTGTCGGGCATGCCAGCGATTGCCGCCAGTGTACTCTGGTCCGTGATTCGCTCCACGTCGAGCGTCAGACGGGACGGGCGTTGGGTTTCCGGCCAGTCCATCGCGGACAGGAGGTCGTCGGCGACCGCTCGGGACGTCCGTTCAGGTGCGACTTCGATGTCGTCCAGTTCGAACTCGATTCGGTCGCGCCAGGCGGCGACGTCGGCACAGCCAGTCCGGTCGGCAACAGCGTCGAACTGCTCGCGGAACTCGTCGTCACAGATGAGCAGTGCACCCGAACAGGTGTCGTCAGCGACCCACTCGACCAGCGACCGAATCCCCGCCTCGCTCGTGATCCGTGCCGGCTCGGCACCGTAGGTCGCGACCACGACTGCGTCCGGCGTGGCGTCGATGCCCACCCTGATGTGATCGGGTCGGCTGAGGTCGGTGAGTCTGACTGTCGTCCCCCACGTCGTGAGTTCCGTGGCGACGTTCGCTGCGAGCCGTCGTTTTCCGCTCGCTTTCGGTCCCGAGAGGACGACGACCCCACCATCGAGTGCGTCGACGACCTTGTCGACGTCGACCCCGGCCGGTCCGTCGTCCGTTTCGAGGCCGTCGTCCGAGTTCGGGAACTCCCGCTCCGCTGCAGCCGCGTGTAACGTCTCTGGTTCCTCCCAGTGCCAGGCACCGACAAGTGGAGCGGAGCCGTACTCGTCGGGTCCGACCGCGATCTCGTCCAGCGATGGTCTCACTGCTCGCATGCCGGCCCGGATCTCCTCGAAGGCGGCACCCACCTCGGCGATGGCTGTCTCGGTTTCGGGCTGTGCCGCCAGCCGCTGGCCGATTCTCGTCCGCATCGACTCGGACGCGAACACCCGAAGGTGATCGATTGTCCCCGGTGGGAGATCGAAGGCGATTTCGAGCGCTTCGGCGGCCCCCGCCAGCGGTCGATGTCGAACGAGCGGCTCGAACCACTCCGTGTCGTCGTCTGCGAGCGAACTCGCGACGAGAGCGATTGCGGTGGCGACCGCTGGCGACAGTGCAGCCGGGTCACAACCGACCTCCTCGGCACGTGGATGGAGCGACGAGATGAGTTCGAGTGTCGCCTCACCCAGTGGTTCGACCGTGATATCACAGTCGCCGACCACCGTCCTGACATCGGGTTCGACGAGAACCGTTTCGGACCCGTACTGCGAGAGCGAGAGGAAAGCTGCGGGTGTGACGGTTTCCTCGACGGTCCCGATCTGTTCTCCGAGTCGCTCGTCCTCGAAGTCGTAGCTGGGGTTGGTGACGCGTTCGACGATGGACGAGCGCTCCTCGTTACTCAGTCCAGGCAGACTTCGGCGGCTGGTGTGCTCGCGGATCTCGTCTATCGCATCGCTGCTCTCTGCTGGCGGCGTTCGAACCACGAGCACGGAATCGACCCGCTCGACGATGTCACTGGACACGGAGAGACTACTTTGGCACAGCCAGTCGAGGCTCCGTGGCCGCGTTACGAGGACTGCCCCTCCGGGACGAGCGAACAGGGCGTTCATGCCGGACGGCTCTCCGT
>NZ_JBZRPK010000190.1:0-1780 GCF_058382125.1 Haloferax sp. s1 | reverse complement strand
ACATAGATGACCTCGAAGCGACGACACCCTCGCCGACGACCCGTGCATACACTGATTTCCTCATTCGAACAGCCACACACGGCACGTTCGGAGATATCGTCGCTGCACTGCTTCCCTGCATGTGGGGATTCAACGAGACGGGTCGACGCCTCGCTGCTGAAGGTGTTCTGGACCACGAGCAGTACGCTGCATGGGTCGAGATGTACGCCAGCGACGAGTTCACGGAACTCACCGAGTGGTGCAAAACGCTCATGAACGATGTGGCTGCAGACGCGACGCCAACAACTCGTGAACGCTATCGAGAGCTGTTCCGCACCTCTGCACAGTACGAGTACCTCTTCTGGGATGCTGCGTGGAGACAGGAGGAGTGGCCGCTATGACGAATATTGACTCTGACCTTGAGACGGACGTTGGTTCGAACACTGACGCACCGTCGCCAGTTCCCGACACCTACAATCAATATACCGAGACCAGAGAAAATCTGCGGTTCACTGATTGGCTCCGTGCCCGGGCGGGAAGCCAGTGGGACGCCGCAACGGCGCACCGATTCACACGGGAACTCGGAAGCGACGACCTCGACCCTGACGTATTCCGTCGATATCTGGTGCAAGATTACGCGTTCGTCGAAACGCTCGTCGGCGTCTTCGGACACGCCGTGGGCCAAGCGCCGACGATGGCTGCGAAGTCCGAACTCGTCGATTTCCTCGGGACACTGACCGACGACGAGGACGACTACTTCCTGCGCTCGTTCGATGCGTTGGATGTTCCGGAATCGACGTACATGGAACCGTCCACAACGCCGACGACTCGTGCATTCGTGGACCTCCTCGAACGTGCCGCGAACCAGGGGGGCTACGCAGAGACGCTGGCAGTGCTCGTTCCTGCCGAATGGGTTTACCTGACGTGGGCGAGTGCGGTGGAAGACCAGTCACCATCGCGTTTCTACCTCGCAGAATGGATTGATCTCCATGCCGCCGACGACTTTGCGGCGTTCGTCAATTGGCTTCGTGAGGAACTCGACCGCGAGGGTGCGGCCGCCTCTCCGCGCCGACAGCAACGCCTCGACCGTTTGTTCCGTCGCATGGTGGAACTCGAAGTCGCGTTCTTCGATGCAGCGTACGAGTCGACATCGGCTGATGGAGTTCGTATTACTGAATCTGACGAGGCTGGTGATGCTGAATGGTAAGTTCGATGATTGCACTCGGATTGACTGTCGCAACACTCGTCCTCTTTACCGGTATCGGTGTGTGGGTCTCCCGCGGTCGCGTCGATTCGGTCGAAGACCTCATCAGTGCACGGGGGTCGACGGGGGAACGACGAACCACGGCGACGCTCGTTGCCTCTGTGATGGGTGTTTGGGTGCTCTTTTCGGCACCCGAGGCGGGTGCTGGATTCGGTATCGCCGCCGTCGTCGGATACGCCATCGGTGAGGCAGTTCCGATGCTCGTTTACGCCAAACTCGGTCCCCGAATCCGACGACTCATCCCGCACGGTCACTCACTGACTGAATACGCCCACGCCCGGTACGGAACCGCCATGTACGCATTCGTCCTCTTGGTGAGTGCTCTTTACATGTTCATCTTCCTCGCTGCAGAACTAACTGGTATCGCGGGTGCGCTCTCACTCGTCGCCGGCGTCCCGCAGTGGCAGACTGCGCTTCTCGTCGGTGGCTTCGTTCTTCTCTACACGAGTTACGGCGGACTCAGAGCGAGTATCGCCACGGATGCGGTTCAAGCCGTCATCGTCCTCCCGCTTTTGCTCCTCGCATTCGTCGGCGCAC
>NZ_JBZRPK010000191.1:904-1803 GCF_058382125.1 Haloferax sp. s1 | reverse complement strand
CCCCGTGCTGTCGGGACGGGCGCGGCGGTCGGCCTCGCCGGTTGTCTCGGCGGCATCGGCGGAACCTCCAACGTCTCACTTCCGAAACCCGAACGCGAGAACGACGTCACGGGCGAGGCCCTGCCGTATCCCGCGTGGGGCCAGCAGGTTCCCGACGTGACACTCACCGACCCGATTCACGAGACCGAGGTTTCGGTCCGCGACATCGACGGTCCGCACTTCCACACGTTCTTCTTTACGAACTGTATGACCGTCTGTCCGGTCCTCATCAGCGCCCTTCGAGAAGCCCAGATTCACTCCATCTCGGAAGGCTACGCCGACGACGTGTCGTTCTACCCGATTACGTTCGACCCCGCCCGCGACGACGCAGCGGCCTTCAAAAAGGAGGCCAACGATATGAACGTCGATATGGACGCAGGTAACTGGCACTTCCTTCGCACCGCCGACGAGGCCGAAGCGAAGGATGTCGTCGAAGACCAGTTCGGCGTCTTCTTCGAGAAGAACGAACCCGACGAGGACGGCAACTACATGTTCACCCACCTCGGTCTCGTAATGCTCGTCAACGGCGACGGCTACGTCGAGCGAACCTACCGCGGCAACCAACCGGACGAACAGACGTTACTCGACGACCTGACCGCACTCCGAGAGGCATAATGGACCGTCGTCGGTTCCTCGTCACGGCCGGAACCGTCGCAACGGCGGGGGTCTCCGGATGTCTCGCCAAACTCGGCCCACTCTACACCGCCACACAGCCACCCGGCCCCTCCAAACGCCCCGTCCCGGCGGACAACCCCGCCCTCACTGAACGGACGCCGAGGGCGGCAACCGCCCCCCCGGTGCCCCCCGCCGTTTGCGTTTTCCACATCTCTCCCCCCCCACCCGGGGCCACCCCTGCCTGG
>NZ_JBZRPK010000191.1:0-894 GCF_058382125.1 Haloferax sp. s1 | reverse complement strand
CCCGGCCGGACCCGTCGCACCGGCGGGGTTCCCAGGATGTCTCGCCAACCCCGGCCGACTCTACCCGTCCAACGAGCCCCCGGTCCTCTCGAACCGCCCCGACGAGGTGTACGTCCCGACCCACATCGAAGGGATGCGGATGGTCGGCACGGCCGCCGCTGGCGACCTTCGCGTTGGCGTCTTCTACAGCTATCCCCACCGATTCTGGGTCATCGACGACGAGTCTGCGGGGTTCCGAACGACGAAAATCCCGCACACCGCCAGCGAGGACGTCCACCTCATGGTGTCCGTCTGGGACCCCGAGACGGGTATCGTCGTGCCCGACACGGGCCTTTCTGTCGAACTCACCCGCGACGGCAACCTCGTCAGCGAAGACGTCGTCTACGCGATGCTCTCCCAGCGAATGGGATTCCACTACGGGGCGAATTTCGCCCTCGACGGCGACGGAACCTACGAGGTGACGGTGAACGTCGGCGCGCCCTCGCTGACCCGCTTCGGCGACTTCGCGGGGAAGTTCGAGTCGCCCGCATCGACGACGCTCGACTTCGAGTACAGCGCGGACGACCGCAACGACATCACCTACAAACTACTCGACGAGAAGAAGGGCAATTTGGCCGCACTCGACCCGATGGGAATGGACGCAGTCCCGCTCGGGACCGTCCCCGAGTCGCTCCCTGGCGACTCGCTGGGAACCGCGACGACCGGTGGCCTTCGACTTGCCGGGACGGTCGTCTCAGACAGTCGCTTCGGCGACGACCCCTATCTCGCCCTCTCGGCGCAAACGCCATATAACCGGCTCGTCATCCCACGAATGGGTATCTCTGCGGCCGTCTCGACCGGCGAAACGACCCAGTTCGATGGGCGTCTCGACCCCGGACTAGACCCTGCTCTCGG
>NZ_JBZRPK010000192.1:0-1804 GCF_058382125.1 Haloferax sp. s1 | reverse complement strand
ATGGTCGCCGTTGTGCTCCCGGATACGGGAGAACGATCCCTCTCGACGGCCCTCTACGACGGGATATAGCTCCCCGACCAGACGGCGCACACCACGACGTGGCGGGGTGAGAACTGGGGTGTGCTCCGGACAGGCCGACCCCTATTGGTGTGCGGACTATTCGGCGGCACACAGCTCCCTGTAACCGAGTGGGGGTGGTTTCGTAGCCGCTCAACCCGCCACGCTGAAAGAGAAGGGGGTGGTCTATGTGTCTCGGCCTTCACCCGCTCTGGAAGACATTCACGTGTCTCGCTCTCGTTTCGGCTCGCGGCCGAGCACGCTGGCGACGGACTTGATGCGATCTTCGCCGTGTTGTTCGCGACGCCGCTGTTCGTCGACTTCGACGGAGGTAATGACTCGGTCAGCCTTCACCGCGTTGTGCGCGGCTTGGATGGCTTCGAACACCTCGTCGACATTATCGGCCTCGATGACCGTATCTGTCGCGGTCAGTTCGTACGAGATGTCGAAGTCGTCGAGCGCTTCAATTGCCTGTGCGATGTCTTCGGACAATCCTCCCTCGTGGACCGGGATGACCTCGAACCTAGCTATTACAGTCATGAATTCTACTCCAATTTGGATGCGCACGGTCGGGCAGGGCAGCCCCCGAGCAGATGTGTTATACGTCAACAACAGACATAGTGTTTTGCAATTATCAGAACGAGGGCATCAGAGTCCAGCTACTGCGCCGGTGTCTGTCGGTTTCCTCTGGGGATTGGTGATTCATCATAAACGAGAAAAGACGGTGGAAATCGAGGACGTGGGCACTTTCATATGACTTGCATCTCAGTTATCCCAGAAACGCTGGCGGACAAACTCCGCAGAACTCGTTTTTCAGGTTACACTTTTTCCCTGCCGAACTCGTATGTGTGCCTATGACAACAACCGACGAGCTTGCCACGTTCATTCGCGAAGTGGACTACGAAACCCTCCCGGACGACATCGTTGAAGCGACGAAAAAGCGTCTTCTCGACTCCGTAGGTATCGCGCTCGGGGCCGCCGAGTCCGAAACGGCCGCGGCAGTGCGCGAGACAGTTTTACAGGAGGGAGGAGACGCCTGTTCGCTGTGGGCGACAGACGAGAGAGCCTCGCCGTCCGGAGCAGCGATGTACAACACGGTGTTGACTCGGTATCTCGATTTCATGGATTCGTTCCTCGCCCCCGGCGAGACGCCCCACCCGAGCGACAACGTCGGAACGGTCGTCGCAGTCGGTGAGCTGGTCGACGCAACGGGCCGTGACCTCATCGAGGCGACTGCACTCGCCTACGAAATTCAGGGCGAACTCGCGTGGAACGCACCAGTCCGCGACAGGGGATTCGACCACGTCACGCACACGGTCATCACGCAGGCTACGGCCGCGGCGGCCTTGCTCGACCTCGACCACGAAGCAATCCGAGATGCCATCGGTATCGCCGGCACCGCGCACAACGCCCTCCGGGTGACCCGGACGGGCGGCATAAACGAGTGGAAGGGCGTCGCCTCCGGTAACGCCGCGCGAAACGGCACCTACGCCGCCCTGCTCGCGGACAACGGTATGGAAGGGCCGAAAGACCTCTTCGAGGGACAGAAAGGCTGGAAGCAAATCATCGCCGGCGACTTCGAGGTTGACCTCGACACGTCGTGTTCACGAGTCCACGACGTGATGACGAAACGCTACGTCGCCGAAACCTACGCCCAATCGGCCGTCGAAGGCATCATCGACCTCGCCGAAGAACACGACATCGACCACGAGGAAGTCACGTCCATCGACCTGGACACGTTCCACGG
>NZ_JBZRPK010000193.1:0-1805 GCF_058382125.1 Haloferax sp. s1 | reverse complement strand
ACGGTCAGGTCGGCGTCGGCGGGGAGTCGGCGTTCGAGTTCGCGAGCGAGCGTGAGGCCCGCGTACCCGGCACCGAGAACCAGGACACGCATGGCTATCACCTCGGACGCAAGTGAAAAGAGGGTGACGGCGAGAGCGCGCTTAGAACAGCGCGTCCGACTCGTCGAGAATTTCGGCGGGACCGCCGACTTCCCCCACGGCGGACTCGACGTTGCAGTCGGCGACGACTTCCTCGACCCGGTCGACGTACTCAGTTGTCGTGTTGATGTAGACGCTGGCTCCCGTGTCAGTCGAGAAGTAGGCCGGGATGTCTTCTTCCGCGCGGAGTTCGCGGATGGCGTTGAACACGGCGATGGTGCGCGGTTGCCAATAGACCCACCCGGCGGGTCCGGTCATCGTCGTCGCGGCGAGCGAAAGCGAGTCGTGCTCGGCGAGTTCGAAGGCGGCGTCGAAGTCGGCCTCGTAGAGCGCGTCGCGCATGTCGTCGATTTGCTTATGCATGTGGGCCATCCGGGCCTGGAACATGTGGCTGTCGGCGGCCTCAGCGTGGGCCTGCTCGGTTTCCTTGTACGCGGGCACGTGCGCGGCGACGATTCGAAGGTCGTCTTCGAGGTCGGTCTCGATGCGCTCGGAGCGGCAGTCGGTGTCGTTCATGCCCGAATAGAGGTGCGAGAAGGCACCCGTAACCGCGCGGGCGGCCGAGGACGACCCACGGCGGGCGATGGTCGAAATCTCCGGACGCGTCAGGTCGAGGTCGGCAGCCTCGGCGAGTGCCATCGCCGCGGCGGCGAACCCGGACGACGACGAACCGAATCCGATGTTCGACGGGAAGGAGTTCTCACTTTCGAGGCGGACGCGGTGGTCGAAGTCGGCGAGGTCGCGAACGTGTTCGACCACGTCGCGGATACGCTCTGCGCCGCGGCCTTCGACCTCCTCACCGCCGATGACGTACACGTCCTCGTCGGCGTCGGGGAGGAATTCGACAGTCGTCTTCGTGTGGCTCGGAGCCGTACAGACGCTGATGCTGTCGTGATACGGCAGTCGAATCTCAGGGTCTCGCATCCCGTGGTACTTCACGAGGCCCTGGATTGGGTGGGCCTTGGCGGTCGCCTTCATATTCGAACGCCCGTCGGACTCGGGGTTAAACGTCCCGATAGGTGACGGCTACGCTGCTGCAAATCAAAACGGGCGTGTCAGCCAGTGACTGGGCCAACACGGTCGGTCGCAATAGCAGGCATGGTGTAGGGCGGCTGCCTGCGCTCCCGTCTCCAGCGGGAGGTGAGAAGGTGGTGATGGTGGTGGATTGTGGTCGGTACTTCGTGTTTGCGAATCCCTTCTGCTCTGTTACTTTGCAGTCGATTCTTTCTGCTCTGTTATTTTTCGCTTGATTCAGCCTCGTTGCCGCGTTCCCAGACATTCGTGACGCTCTCTCCCATCGGTGGTGTGTGGCTAACGTCTCGCATCGTCGGTTTCGGTCGGGTGTCTGTGTGCTTCATGTCCTTGCTACTGACTACCATGGTTGGGGCATAAGGCTTTCGGGGATATTATATTACGACTTATTAGCATATTAGGATATGTGGGAGACAACATAGGTGCGATAAGGCCCCACTTCGAGCGGACCGTGGATGGGCGACGCTTAGTCGTTAGTCGGGAGGTTTCAGCGCCCGAATCGATTGTCTGGGATATGCTAGTCTCCGTTGAGGACTGGCCCGAGTGGGGACCGAGTGTCTCGGCGGTTCCGCGTGTCCCCGGGGAGAATCCCGGCGGGGGCTCGGGCGCGGCCCCGGTTGGCGGCAGCTTGGTTC
>NZ_JBZRPK010000660.1:0-13051 GCF_058382125.1 Haloferax sp. s1 | reverse complement strand
ACTCCCGGTCGCGGCGGAACAACTCGTTGATGATGGCGGTAAAGGACGCGAGCGTCTTTCCCGACCCCGTGGGGGCACAGATGAGGGCGTTTTCTTCCTCGTGAATGAGGGGAATCGCCCCGCGTTGCGGCGGAGTGAAAAAGCCGCCGTTGCCGGGGACGAACTCGCCGAACTGGTCGACCCACCACTCTTGAACGGCGGGTTCCAGTAAGTCGAGTACGCCCTCGTCGGCGACGGACACCGTTTCTGGGTCGAATTCGTAGTCGTCCCCCTTCGCGGTGAGGAGGGAACGGCCACGCTGGGTCATTACTTCGGGGTTAGCCTGCGCAGGTATGAGGGTTGTGCCCCGTCAGTCGTCGTTATGTCCCGTCATCATCGAACCGGGACGAACGTGTGTTGCGGCCGACTTGAGCACAAGGACTAACGGCCGAGACGTGGTATTTGAGCGTATGCGCGTCACATTCCTCGGTACTGGTAGTGCGATGCCCGTTTCCGGTCGTGCTCAGACCGGACTGCTGCTCGAATCGGACACGCACGCGCTCCTTGTCGACTGCGGGTCGGGCGTGCTGGCTCGACTCGCCGAGACCGAGGTTGGGTACGAAGGCATCTCATCGGTGCTCCTCACACACCTCCATCTCGACCACGTTTCGGACCTCATGCCCCTCGTCAAGGCCCGTTGGCTTGCCGGTGAAGAGTATCTCGAAATCGTCGGGCCGGAGGGGACGAAGGCGCTCGTCGACGGTCTCTTCGACGTACACGACTACCTGAAAGGCCGATTAGAGATTCGGGTCCGCGAGGTCGGTCCCCACGAGTTCGGTATCACCGGATTCGACGTGCTCGGCTACGAAGTCCGCCACTCGATTCCGACGCTCGCGTACCGGTTCACGCACGAAATGGGAGAATCCGACTTCGTCTTCTCCGGCGACACCGAGGCGTTCGACGGACTCGCCGAGTTCGCCGACGGGGCTTCTGTCCTCGTCCACGACTGCTCGTTCCCCGACGACGTGGACGTCTCGAACCACCCGACGCCGAGCAAAGTGGGTGAAACGCTCGCCGGGTACGACATCGACAGGGTCATTCTCACGCACTTGTACCCGCACGCCGACCGCGTCACCGACGACCTCGAAGCGCGAGTCAGTGACCACTTCGACGGCGACGTACAGGTCGCAGAAGACGGGTTAGTCGTCGAATTCTGAACGGTTGTCGCTCTGAGAGCGACCGATACGAAAATCGGGTTTCTTCCGCTACTCCCCGCGAATCACGGTGCCGGGCGACTCGCCAGCGACGAATGCGGAGAGTCCGTCGGGACCGAACACGTGGGCGGGTGCGCCGAGCGCGAGCAACTTGCGAACTTTCGCGGCCATGCCGCCGGTCACGTCCGTCGATTCCGACCCGCCGAGCGCGTCTGCTGCGTCCGCAAACGCGGTGATTTCCGGAATCACCGCTCCGTCGGTATCGAGGACGCCGGGGACGGTCGAACAGAGACCGACGCGGTCGGCGTCGAGACCGGACGCCAGCGAGACCACGAGGTCGTCGCCGCTGACGATGGTTGCACCCTCGCCCGCGTGCGCGATGACATCCCCGTGGAGAACCGGGACGAATCCTTCGGCGAGCATCGTCTCAGTTGCGGCGAGTGAGAGCGACAGCGACCCATCTGTTTCGCGCGCACCAGCCGAGAGTGGGTGAACCGGGAGGGCAGAGACGCCTCGTTCCGCGAGCGCGTCGAGGACGGCGTCGTTCAGGCGCTTCATCGCATCGTGGATGGCACGGACACCGATTTCGTCGTGCGTGCCTGTATCCGAGGAGACGTCGTGGTCGGCGGCGTGGGGGTGCCCGAAGCTTCCGGCGCCGTGGACGACGACGACCTGCCCTGATTCTGCAAGGGTTGCGACGGCGTCTGCAGCAGCGGCAAGACCGTCTTTATCGATCGTCTCGAGTTCGTCTTTGTCGGTGACGACGCTCCCGCCGAGTTTGAGGACGACGAGGCTCACGCCGACCCCTCCGGGGACTGGTCGTCGCCCACATTCGATTCTGCCGATGCTGCCGACGCTGGCGGCTCTTCGACACGAACGCCCTCAGTTGCGAGTTCGGCCCGGAACGCATCCTCACAGCCCGGCGTGAACCGAAGTGCGGTCTGCGTCTCGGGCGTGGGGTCGAGCGCGACGATACAACCGCCGCCGCCTGCACCGGTGAGTTTTGCGCCGTAGGCACCCGCCTCGCGGGCCGCCCAGACCATGGAATCGAGCGAGCGAGAGGAGACGCCGAGGGCTTCGAGCAGGCCGTGGTTGAAGTTCATGAACCGGCCGAGTTCGGAGAGGAGCGCTTCGGAGGGTTCCTCCGGGTCGGCGTCGGCGAGGAGGTCTTCGCCCCGGCGGACGATGTCGCCGATAGTTGAGACGGTGTCGGCGGCGAAGTCGTACTCTTCGCGCAGGGCGCGGACGCCGGAGACGAGCGCGCCGGTGTCGCCTGCGCCGCCGTCGAAGCCGATGACAAACGGGAGTGGAGGCGCGTCGATGGTCCGGCAGTCGTCGCCTTCGACGCGGACGGCCCCACCCATCGCGGAGCAGAACGTATCGGCGCGCGAAGCCTGTCCGTCCTGAACCTCGTGTTCGGCGCGGTAGGCCCGGTCGGCTATCTCTCGGGGGGAGAGTTCGACGCCCAGTTCGCGCGTTGCGGCGTCGATACCGGCGACGACGACGGCCGCGGACGAGCCGAGACCAGCGCCGAGCGGGATGTCGCTTTCGACGGTGATGTCGAATCCAGCGTCGGGCGCGTCGGCGGCGTCACGGGCCTGTGCAACAGCCGCATCGATGTAGCCCATCGCGGCCTCGACGAGCGGTGTGGGAACGTCTACGTCGGGATGGTTGCCGGTCGACCCGCTGTACTCTACCGTGAAGCCGTTGAGACTCAGGTCTTCGGCACGGACGCGGACGTGGTCGTCGTCGCGGGCAGAGACGGAGACGGTCGCTCGTCGCTCGACGGCGCACGGAACCGCCGGTTCGCCGTAGACGACTGCGTGCTCCCCGAACAGATACACCTTGCCGGGAGCGCTCGAAACGGTCATGCTCCGGGCTTTCCACGGGATTCGCTTAAGCGTATCCGACCGGCGTCGTCACTGATGATTAGATGCTGCCGTATCTTCGGGTGAAAAACAGCCGAATCAGGACGGGGTAAGCCGTCGAGTCGTGTTGGGTCTCCGGTCGAGTCAGTGTTACGCGCCGACTTCGACTTCCTCACGTTCGTCGAGTTCGCCGAGTTCGGCCAGTTCGTCGCCGCCGCGGAGGAAGCGAACTGCGGCCGCGACGCCAGCGAGGAGGACGAGACCGAACAGCAGCGCCATCGCGGTGCGGCTCTTCGACCCGCTTTCTTCGCCAGCCTCCTCGGCTTCGGTTTCGTACTCGCCTTCGAGTTCCGCTTCCGCCGCCGTCTCTCCGCCCTTGCTGACGAACGGGGCGCGGTTGGTGGGGCTGAACTCGAAGCCGTCGTGCAGGTGCACCTCGAAGAGGGTAATGTCGGCCATACATTTCAATACGCTCAGAAAACGGATAGTCGTTGCGGCGACGAGTCGACCTGTCGCCAATTGTCCAGCCGCCTCCGACACTGAACCACCAGACTGCGGCGAGGATTCGTTGTGTTCTTCACCGGTCCCCCATGAACGAACAGTATGGAAGACGACCGACGCGAATTTCTCGAAGACCTGCTTACCACACCAAGTCCGTCCGGCTACGAGACCGACGGACAGCGCGTGTGGATAGACTACGTCTCCCAGTTTGCAGACGACGTAACCGTCGACGCGTACGGTAACGCTGTCGCGGTTCACGAAGGCTCCGGCGACGGCCCCGAAATCGCCTTTACCGGCCACGCCGACCAGATTGGCTACATCGTCCGCGACATCGACGATGACGGCTTCGTCCGCATCGGTCCCATCGGCGGTGCCGACCGAACCGTCTCGAAGGGCCAGCACGTGACAGTTCACGCCGACGGAGGCGATGTCCACGGCGTCATCGGCCAGACTGCCATCCACCTCCGCGACGTTGGAGAGGAAGAATACGACGACCTCGAAGAGCAGTTCGTCGATATCGGCGCGACGAGCAAGGACGAGGCGAATGACTACGTCGAAGTCGGCGACCCCGTGACGGTCGAAGCACGAGTCCGCGACCTCGCGGGCGACCGCGTCGCAGCCAACGGGATGGACAACCGCGTCGGCACGTGGTCGGCCGCCGAAGGACTTCGCGCTGCCGTCGAGAACGACGTGGACGCGACGGTATACGCCGTCAGCACGGTACAAGAGGAAGTCGGCGTGCAAGGTGCGAAGATGGTCGGCTACGACCTCAATCCCGACGCGGTGGTCGCGGTCGACGTAACGCACGCAACCGACAACCCGGACGTACCGGGCAAGCAGAAAGGACCGGTCGAACTCGCTGAGGGACCGGTCATCTCCCGCGGGAGCGCGAACCACCCGAACGTCGTCGCACTCGCCCGCGACGCGGCTGACGAGGCCGACATCGACGTACAGCTACAGGCCGACGGCATCCGCACGGGTACGGACGCGGACGCTTTCTACACGAGTCGCTCCGGCATTCCCTCTCTCAACATCGGCATCCCGAACCGCTACATGCACACGCCGGTCGAAGTCATCTCGACGACCGACCTCGACGACGTGGCCGCGCTTCTCGGGTCGATAGCGGCGCTCGCTGGCGACGTTGAGTCGTTCGGCGTCGAACTGTAAGCGACCGGCATACGAGCGCGCCCTTCACTGTGCGTAGTTGTCGCATACGGCTCCGGGCGAAAGAAAACCGTTAAAAGTCGCCACACGGTGTTTCCACGTATGGCTGGAACTATCGAAGTACTCGTTCCCGGCGGGAAGGCGAACCCCGGTCCGCCGCTCGGCCCGGAACTCGGCCCGACCCCTGTCGACGTGCAGGCTGTCGTTGGCGAAATCAACGACCAGACCGACGCATTCGACGGCATGGAAGTGCCGGTCACCGTCGAGTACGATGACGACGGCTCGTTCAGCATCGAGGTCGGTGTCCCTCCGACGGCCGCCCTCATCAAGGACGAAGTCGGATTCGAGACTGGCAGCGGCGAACCCCAGAAGAACTTCGTCGCCGACATGTCCGTCGAACAGCTAAAGAAGGTCGCAGAGCAGAAGTCTTCTGACCTGCTCGCGTACGACCTCAAGAACGCCTCGAAGGAAGTCGCAGGGACGTGCGCGTCGCTCGGTGTCACCATCGAGGGCGAGGACGCCCGTACGTTCAAGGAGCGTATCGACGGCGGCGACTTCGACGACCAGTTCGACGACGAGTAATCGTTCCGTCGGGTCGAACCGCCCTTTCCGTCGGGCCGAGTCGACTCGGCCCGCTTTCTTCTCTCCATAAAACCGGACAGTCGAATAGACGTCGCGTTCTCGTCTGGTTGCGTGTGTGGAGGTGGCACGCGAAACACCCGAATTCGGGTGTTTCGGCTCCCGTTCTTCGACGGACTTAAGTTGAGCCTGCTCGTCCTGCCGGACGAGGCAGGCAGTAGCCTGTTTCACTGACCCGTAGGAGCAATCCTGCGTACTACGGAGGTGAATAATGGCAGACACAATAGTTGACGCAGTATCTCGCGCACTCGACGAGGCGCCCGGGCGGAACTTCCGCGAAACGGTCGACCTCGCCGTCAACCTGCGCGATTTAGATCTTAACGACCCGTCGAAGCGTGTTGACGAGAGCATCGTGCTCCCGTCTGGCACCGGCCAGGACACCCAGATTGTGGTGTTCGCGACCGGTGAGACCGCGCTCCGCGCAGAGGATGTCGCCGACGAAGTTCTCGGGCCCGATGAGCTCGAAGACTTCGGCGACGACACCGATGCGGCGAAAGACCTTGCCGACGAGACCGACTTCTTCGTTGCCGAGGCAGCACTGATGCAGGACATCGGTCGCTACCTTGGTACCGTTCTCGGTCCCCGCGGTAAGATGCCGACCCCACTTCAGCCCGACGACGACGTCGTCGAGACAGTGGACCGGATGAAAAACACGGTGCAGCTCCGCTCCCGTGACCGACGCACGTTCCACACGCGCGTTGGTGCGGACGACATGTCTTCTGACGAGATCGCGGAGAACATCGACGTTATCGTCCGTCGTCTCGAAGCGACGCTCGAAAAGGGCCCCCTCAACATTGACTCTATCTTCGTGAAGACGACGATGGGTCCGTCCGTGGAGGTGCCCGCATGAGCGAATCCGGGACTCGACAGACCGAGGTTATTCCGCAGTGGAAGCGTGACGAAGTCGAGGAACTCGTCGACTTCATCGACAGCTACGAATCCGTTGGCGTCGTCGGTGTCGCGGGCATTCCGAGCAAGCAGCTCCAGGCCATGCGCCGCGAGCTGCACGGTTCGGCTGCAGTGCGCATGAGCCGTAACACGCTCGTGAACCGCGCACTCGACGAAGTTAACGATGGCTTCGAGGAACTCAAGGAGTACATCGCCGGACAGGTCGCCCTCATCGGCACGAACGACAACCCGTTCGCCCTGTACAAGGAGCTCGAAGCGTCGAAGACACCCGCTCCCATCAACGCTGGCGAAGTTGCCCCGAACGACATCGTCATCCCCGAGGGTGACACGGGCGTAGACCCGGGTCCGTTCGTCGGCGAACTCCAGCAGGTCGGTGCCTCCGCCCGCATTATGGAAGGCTCGATCAAGGTGACCGAAGACTCCCACGTCCTCGACGAGGGCGAGGAAGTCTCTGAGGAACTCGCCAACGTGCTGGTAGAACTCGGTATCGAACCCAAGGAGGTCGGTCTCGACCTTCGTGGCGTCTTCTCCGAAGGCGTCCTGTTCGAACCCGACGAACTCGCCATCGACGTGGACGAGTACCGTGCCGACATCCAGTCGGCCGTTTCCGCCGCAACGAACCTCTCGGTCAACGCGGTCTACCCGACCGCCCAGACCGCGCCGTCGCTCATCGCGAAGGCGACCAGCGAGGCCAAATCCGTCGGTCTCTTCGCCAACATCGAAAGCCCGGACTTCATGCCGGAGCTTATCACGAAGGCAGACGCCCAGCTTCGGGCGCTCGCCACGAAGATCGACGACGAGGAGGCGCTCCCCGAGGAACTCCGCGGTGTCTCCGCGCCTAGCGCGCCCGCCGCGGACGAAGACGAATCGACTGACGAAGAAGCAGAGGAAGCCGACGAGGCTGAAGCCGACGACACCGACGACGAAGGTGACGACGAAGACGCCGGCGACGCCCTTGGCTCCCTGTTCTAACAACACACAACGAGGAATACAACAATGGAATACGTCTACGCTGCTCTCATCCTGAACGAGACGGACGAAGAGGTCAACGAAGAGAACATCACCGCAGTCCTCGAGGCTGCCGGTGTCGATGTCGAAGAGTCCCGCGCCAAGGCGCTCGTCGCCGCGCTCGAGGACGTTGACATCGAAGAGGCCATCGAGACGGCCGCCGCTGCCCCCGCACCCGCTGCGGGCGGCGCTGCTGGTGGCGAGGTCGAGGCTGCTGAGGCTGACGAAGCCGAAGAAGCCGAAGAAGCCGAAGAAGAGGCCGCTGAAGAAGAAGACGAGGACGAGGAGGCCGACGGTGAAGGTCTCGGCGCCCTCTTCGGCTAACTCTCGCGAGACACACGCCGCACACGCGGCAACGCTCGCTCGATAACTCTGATTTCTTTTGACACCACTCCCCAAGCGACAGCGCTCGCAACGGTTGTAACCGTAGTGTGCACCGTCGCGTCCGTAGCTTCATATCCCAATCCGCGGCCACCTCGGAGCGATGTCGCCCACCGGAACGGTTGGATTCGTCGCGCTGCGCGCCCTCGACCCGACGACCGCCGTCTTCGTCGGCGTCGGTGTTGGCATCCTTCTCGGGACGTGTTCGGGTCTCGTCCCGGGGCTTCACGCGAATGCTTTTGCGCTCGTGCTCGCCAGCGTCGCGGCTGACATACCCGCTCCGCCAGTCGCCGTCGCCGCCGCCGTCCTCGCGGCCTCGACGGTTCACACGTTTCTCGACGTGGTTCCGGCGCTAACGCTCGGCGTCCCTGATGCGGCGCTCGCACCCGGTGCGCTCCCGGCCCACAAACTCGTCCTCGGCGGGCGGGGACGCGAGGCACTCCGTCTCTCAGCGCTTGGAAGCGGTGTCGCGCTCTGTCTCGCCGTCCCTGTGGCAGTTCCCGTCACCGAGGTGCTGGTTCACGGCTATCCGATTATCCGTGACTACCTGTGGGTCGTTCTCGTCGGTGTCGCGGTCGCTCTCATCTGGACCGAACCGACCATCCGGGCGAAACTCACCGCCGGAGTGACTGTTGCCGCCGCGACGGGTCTCGGACTCGCCGTTCTCGACCGCTCTTTCGTCGGACCGCTTCCCGTCGGCGGGGTTTTAGCGCCGTTGTTAGCTGGCCTGTTCGGTGTGCCGGTGCTTCTGGAGGCGCGCCACGGTACCGGAGTCCCTCCACAGGGCGATACGACACTCGCCACGTCTCCGTGGGCCGTTGCGCGGAGTGTTCTCGCGGGCACGGGCGGTGGCGCGTTCGTGGGCTACCTTCCGGGCGTTTCGGCCGGTGTCGCGGGAACACTCGCGCTCGCGGTTCTTCCCGGAAGCGACCCCGACGAATCGGCACGTGCCTACGTTACGGCGACGAGTGCCGCGACAACTGCAACGACCGTCTTCGCACTTTTCGCGCTGGCTGGACTGGGGACGCCGCGAACGGGCGCACTCGTTGCTCTCTCGGCGGCCGACCTGCCGACCGGACTCGGTATCGCGGTCCCAACGACGATTTTCGCGGGCGTCTGCGGTTCGATGTTAGTGCCGATTCTCGGTGACCGCGCGTTGGTGTTCGTCGGTCGACTCGACCAGCGCCGACTCGTCGCCGGAGTCTGTCTCTTTCTCGTCGTTCTCTCGTGGGCGTTTGCGGGCGTGGGAGGCGTGGTCGTACTCGGCGTCGCCGCGGGGGTTGGGCACCTCCCGGTAAAATTCGGTTGTCGACGCATCCATCTAATGAGTGTGCTCATGGGGCCGCTTGCACTCGGGTGAGCCATGTCGACTCGGCACACGGTTTTCCCCCGGAAGAACCCGGAAAGACAACGGTTAAAAGTCGTGCGCCGGTTTGTGAGCGTATGAGCGAGTCCGAACAGCGACACGCGCACCAGTGTGTGTCCTGCGGCATCAACATCGCTGGCATGAGCGCCGCGACGTTCAAGTGCCCAGACTGTGGCCAAGAGATTTCGCGTTGTTCCAAGTGCCGTAAGCAGAGCAACCTCTACGAGTGCCCCGACTGCGGGTTCATGGGTCCATAATCATGGGAAAAGTAGCCGCCAAAATCAAGGTCATGCCGAACAGCCCCGAGCTCGACCTCGACGACCTCGAGGACCTGCTCGAAGACTCCCTCCCTGAGGGTGCAAAGATCAAGGGCTTCGAGCGCGACGACGTCGCGTTCGGTCTTGTCGCCCTCCTGCCGACGGTCATCGTCCCCGACGATGCTGGTGGCACTGAAGCTGTCGAGGAAGCATTCATCGAAGTCGACGGCGTCGAAAGCGTCTCCGTCGAGAACGTCGGCCGTATCTGAACTGACGACCGACCCTTTCTCTCACACTCGCCTGCCGAGCAACAGCGTTTTTCTGACCGAGCGTCAGCGATATTCCATCAGTACGACCCCGAAGACGACGCCGACTGTCAAGCCGAGCATCACGCCGAGCGAGAGCGAGTTCGTGAGCACACCGAGAATACCTCCGAGGAGGAATCCGGCGGTGAGCCCGATACCGAACTGCTCTGCGCTGTGACTCGACCCTTCGTGGTCGTCAGAATCGACCATCTTGTGGTCTGTCGACTCGGTCTGCGCCTGCTGCTGTATAGACTCTGCGCTCAACGAGACCGATTCTTGGGACATATGTAATGATTCTTCCCCACACTCAATAACCCTTACTCGCGTTCCCAACTGGCGGCAACAACCGTTAGTGCATGCGAGAGCGCCTGCTGTGGGTGGCACCCACTGAAACGGAAAATCGAGTGTAGAGTGTTAGAACGCCGCGTCGAACGCCTGTTCGAGGTCCGCCTTCATGTCGTCAATGTGTTCGATGCCGACGGAGACGCGGATGAGACCGTCGGTGAGACCGGCTTCGAGGCGTTCTTCGCGGGGGATGGCCGCGTGGGTCATCACCGCCGGCTGTTCGATGAGGCTCTCGACGCCGCCAAGACTTTCGGCGAGGGTGAACACCTCGGTCTCCTCGACGACGGTCGACGCCTGTTCGAGCGTCCCGTCGAGTTCGAACGAGAGCATACCGCCGAAATCGTCCATCTGTTCGGCCGCGAGTTCGTGTTGCGGGTGGGAGTCGAGTCCGGGATAGTGAACGGTTTCGACCGCGTCGTGGTTGTCGAGCCACGTGGCGAGGTCGCGGGCGTTGTCGCAGTGGCGGTCCATCCGAACCGGGAGCGTCTTCGCCCCGCGGAGGACGAGGAAGCAGTCGAACGGCGACGGCGTCGCACCGACGGAGTTTTGGTAGAAGGCGATTTCCTCGTCGAGTTCTTCGTCGTCGGTGATGAGCGCGCCGCCGACGATGTCGGAGTGGCCGCCGAGATACTTCGTCAAGGAGTGCGAGACGATGTCCGCGCCGAGGTCGAGCGGGCGCTGGAGATACGGCGTCGCGAAGGTGTTGTCGACGGCACAGAGTGCGTCGACCTCGTGTGCGATGTCCGCCAGCGCTTCGATGTCGTTGACGCGCATGAGCGGGTTCGTCGGTGTTTCGACCCACACGAGCGCCGTCTCGTCGCGGACCGCGTCGCGGACCGCGTCGTGGTCGGTCGTCTCGACGAAGTCGAATTCGAGGTCGTACTTCTCGTAGACCTGCGTGAAGATGCGGTGGGTTCCGCCGTACACGTCGTTGCCGGCGACGACGTGGTCGCCCGCTTCGAGCAGGTTGAGCACGGTGTTTATCGCACCCATCCCCGAGGAGAACGCGCGACCGTACGACCCGTTTTCGAGCGCTGCGAGGTTCGATTCGAGGTCAGTTCGCGTCGGGTTCCCCGTTCGGGAGTACTCGTATCCGCGGTGGTCGCCGGGACCGTCCTGTGCGTACGTGGAGTTCGCGTAGATGGGCGTCATGAGCGCCCCGGTCTCTTCGTCGGGTTCCTGACCCGCGTGGATGGCGCGCGTCTCGATGCGTCGCTCGTCTTCAGACATACGAAAACCCCCGTACCCACTCGGGTTAAGTCCGTCCCTCCCGCGCGACCACGCGGGGGCAACACACGCGCGTTCCGTAACGTGCAATTTATAATGACGACGCAAGTATTCGTTCTCACGACTATGCCGAGCTCCAACGGTCCGATGAAGGGGACGCGAGGAAAGCTCTCGAACAAGCCGCGCGAGCGCGGCACTTCGCCGCCGCAGCGCGCTATCGCGGAATTCGAGGAGGGCCAGAAGGTCCACCTCAACCTCGACCCGAGCGTGCGTGATGGTCGGTTCCACCCGCGTTTCAACGGTCTCACCGGTGAGGTCGTCGGAAAGCAGGGCCGCGCGTTCAAGGTCCAGATCAACGACGGCGGCAAAGAGAAGATGGTAATCGCCCGACCTGCTCACCTGCGCGCCCAGCAGTAAGCGATGACCATCTTCAAAGAAAAGCTCGACGAGGAGTATCTAACGACCTCCGAGGTCAAGGAGCTGCTCGCCGAGGTTGAGGCGGAGCGCGCTGCCGACGAAGAGCGTGAGATGCGCTACGAACTGGCTCGTGCAATCGAACACGTCAACCGGTTCGCCCACCTCGACCCCGAGGAATCTCGCGAACTCGTCGAGGAGCTCGCCGAGCTCGAAAAGGTCGACAATCCGACTGCTATCAAAGTCGCAGACCTCCTGCCGCAGTCGCGTGACGAACTGCGTGCGGTGTTCGCCCAACAGCGCTACGCGCTCTCTGGCGACGAACTCGACGAAATTCTGAACATCGTCGCAAAGTACGTCTGACCGCGCGACGGCGCGGCCTACTATTTAAATATCGGCTCGCCGTAACTACTGACATGACACGTTCGGAGAGCGGTGACGCCGACGCCACGGCCGAGTACGTTATCGTGCTCGATGTACTCCGCCACGGGCGTCAAGGAGACGGCCAACGGCGATTCGACGCGGAACCTATCGCGTACGCGCTCGGTGAGTCGGACTTCCGTCTCCTCGAGTTGACCCTGGTAGAAGATGCCGACGTGAGTATCGGTGACAGGCTTGTCGTGTCACCGACCGCCGCCCGTGAAGCAATTCAGTCGGTCGAGGAAGTGTCCTACGATGACCTCTCGAACACCGCAACCGCCGAGGTGGAGTACGTCGTCGAGGATATCGTCGAAGCCAACGAACAACGCTTCACCGACTTCTACAACGATGCACAGCCGATTACCCTGCGACTCCACCAGCTTAATTTACTCCCGGGTATCGGGAAGAAACTCCGGGACAAAATCCTCGAAGAACGCAAGCGTCACGGGCCGTTCGACTCGTTCGAGGACCTCCAAGAGCGCGTCTCCGGACTTCACCATCCGAAAGATGTGATTGTCGAGCGAATCATCGATGAACTGCAGGACAACGACGTGAAGTACAAGACGTTCGTCAGAAACGACGGATAAGCGGAACGGGACTTTTACCCGCTCCCACACGATATCTCTCCCAATGACGAGCGACGGAAGCGAACAGGTTCGTGAGGCCGCGGCACGCGACCCTGACGCCCTCATCCGACGGGCCGGCGTCCGCGGCGACCCGGACCGAGACCAGCACTTTCTCGTCGACGACCGCGTTGTCGACCGAATTCCGACGTACCTCCCCGATGATACCGACCACTCACATGTCCTCGAAATCGGTGGCGGCCCCGGCGTTCTCACCGACCGCCTCCTCGCAGTTGCCGACCGCGTGACGGTCGTCGAACAGGACCGGACGTTCGCCGACCACCTGCGCCGTGAGTTCTCCGATGCGGTCGAAGCCGACCGCCTTACGGTTATCGAAGGCGACGCGCTGGAAGCCGACCTCCCCGAGTTCACGGCGTGTGTCTCGAACCTCCCGTACGGTATCTCCTCGGAGATTTCGTTCCGCCTCCTGC
>NZ_JBZRPK010000194.1:0-1688 GCF_058382125.1 Haloferax sp. s1 | reverse complement strand
CGGAGTTCGGGTCACCCGAAATCGGACTCGGTCTGATTCCGGGCGGGGGCGGAACCCAGCGACTCCTCCGATTGCTTGGGGAGACGCGGGCCAAGGAACTTGTGTTCAGGGGGAACCGCATCGATGCCGAGCGCGCCGAGGAGTGGGGGCTGGTCAACCGTGCTGTCCCGACCGAGGAATTCGACGACACCGTCTCCCAGTTCGTGGACGACGTTCTCGAAGGGCCGCCCGTCGGTCTGAAAGTGGCGAAGAAGGTAATGAACGAGGGAGCCGACGCGAGCCTTGACGCCGCGCTGGCGATGGAGAGTCAGGGCTTCGGTCTGCTCATGAGCACCGAGGACGTACGCGAGGGGACAGCCGCGTTCCGCGATAACCGCGACCCCGAATTCCGCGGTGAATGACGCGAGCGGAGGACTGTTGAGCCAACAACCGAACGAGCTACGAGCCTTCGTGGACCGGCACGGATATACTGTCGGCTGTACTTCTTTGAATAGCTGGCCGCCGAAGAACGGAGTTCGAGTCACCGAAACGGAGCCTTTCAGACACGAATCTTCACGCACTTACAGCCGACAGTATACCTCTCGAGGCTGGGACTGACCGTCGAAGAAATCGAAGGGAGCGACTCGTCCTGTCGGTCCCGTACGACGACAAACTAGCTAACCCTGCACCGGGAATCGGGACGTCGTCCACGGTACGCTCGTGTTCGCCACGAGGATGCGACTCACGCGCCCGTCCTCGGACCGCCGCTCGATGTCATGACGTTCTACGAAGTCGACGACTCCGCTTTACTGCCCCGTCTGACTCTCGGGGATAGGATTCACATCGAACTGGAACTGATAGCAAAAGGGCCGTGAGACTATCTGACCGCGAGCAGCGTCGTTCGGTACGACGCGACGTGATGGATCAGCGAGACGAGGCTGTGCTGTCCTGCGAAGTGCTCTCGCCAGTGCGATAGCCCGGCGTCTACTCCGGATACTCGTCGTTCAGCCCCTCAAAAATCTCCGGGTCGGTTCGGAACTTGAGCACGTTGTGAACCACGGAGTTACGGATGTTATCGACGACGTCGCCGTGTTCCTTGTAGAACTCGTGTATCCACCGCGACTCGTCCTGCAGATTGGAGAACATCATCACGGTCTTCCACTGGTACTCGCCGTCCGAGAGGAAGTAGAACAGGGTGTGGGGATCGTTGCGGATGTACTCCATCGCGTCCCGCCACCCCTCCTCGAAGTTCTCCGGGTTGAACTTGAATTCGAAGAGGCTGAAGGTGTAGTACTCCTCGTTGGGGATTATCGCCTCCCGGAAGACGCCCTCGTTGCGCATCTCTCGGATAGACTCGCTTACGGTGACGTGAGACACCTCGATGTCGTACTTCTCCTCGAGGATGGAGGTAAGCTCTCGTGAGGACAGCTGCGGGTCCTGGGTCAGTTCCCGCAAGATGGCAATGTCCCGTTCCTTGAACGTCCAGTTCGGTGCGTCCGTCTGATCACTCATACATTTGGCTTCCTACGACCGGTTTATGGGGGTACGCCTTCGGCGGGGAACAGATGGTGCCGGTCGCGGTACGCGTTTGGTCGGTCCTCCACGACCCAGTGATAGGCGTTCCCAGCACGGACAACTCCGCGCCCGGTCGCCAGCCTTACCCGCGTCGTAGTACGACACGCCTAGTTCTGTCTCTATACACATCTCCG
>NZ_JBZRPK010000195.1:0-1813 GCF_058382125.1 Haloferax sp. s1 | reverse complement strand
AGGCCGACCTTCGAACCGTCACCGACTCCGTGACCTTCGACATCGGCGACCCGGACCTCGTCGTGGACGCGATGCTCGGAACCGGCGTCACCGGCGCGCTCCGCGAACCAGAGGCGACCGCCGCGCGAGTCATCGACGACTCCGGTGCCACCGTACTCGCAGTTGACGTGCCATCCGGCGTCGACGCCGACACCGGCGACGCCGCGGGCGAAGCAGTCGCGGCCGACCACGTCGTCACGTTCCACGACGACAAACCCGGTCTCGGTACACTCGACTGCGACGTGACCGTCGCCGACATCGGAATCCCGGAAGCGGCAGAGCTATTCACTGGTCCCGGCGACCTACTCGCACTCCACCGCGATTCGCAGAGCCACAAAGGCGACCACGGCGACGTGCTCGTCATCGGCGGCGGACCGTATACCGGCGCACCCGCGTTGGCCGCACAGGCCGCGCTCCGGGCCGGTGCTGACCTCGCGCGCGTTGCGTGCCCCGAGCACGTCGCACGCGAGGTACAGGGCTTCTCCGAGAATCTCATCGTCCGCGGTTTTGCGGGCGACCGCCTCACGCCCGACCACGTTTCCGGCCTGCTCGACTTCGCCGCCGACCGCGATGTGGTCGTCTTCGGCCCGGGTCTCGGCGATGCTGCCGAGTCACTCGATGCAGTCCGTGAGTTCCTCACCTCATACGACGGAACCGCCGTCGTCGACGCCGACGCACTCCAGATAGTTCCCGACGTGGACACCGAGGCGACCCTTATCTGCACGCCGCACCAAGGCGAGTTACAACAGATGGGCGGCGAAACGGACGCGGACTGGGAGACGCGGCGCGAACTCGTCGCCGACTTTGCGACCGACTTCGGACACGTGCTCCTCGTCAAGGGCGCGTACGACGTGGTTGCCGACGGCGACGAAGTTCGCGTCAACCGAACCGGCAACCCCGGCATGACCGTCGGCGGAACCGGCGACGTGCTCGCGGGAACGACCGGTTCGCTCGCGGCCGTGCTTCCGCCACTCGACGCGGCCGCCGCCGCGGCCTACGCGAACGGTCGCGCGGGTGACCTCGCGGCCGACGAGTTCGACGGCGGACTGGTTGCAACGGACCTACTCGAACGACTGCCTGCGGCCCTCCGAGGAGCGGACGAATGAGCGATACGAAACCCAACACCGACACCGACCCTGACACTGCGGCGAACAGCAGCGACGACCGAGAACTGACCCACGTCGACGAAGACGGAAACGTCCAGATGGTGGACGTGGGCGCAAAGCCCGACACACGCCGCCGGGCCGTCGCCCGCGGCACCATCCATCTCAGCGCGTCCACGATTCGCGCCATCCGCGACAATCAAATCGGGAAAGGCGACGTGCTCGCAACCGCCCGAATCGGCGCGATTCAGGCGGTCAAACACACGTGGGAGACGATTCCGATGTGCCACCAGATTCCCATCACGAACGTCGACACCAAGTTCGAGGTAGCCGACGAGTCGGTCACGCTTTCGGTCACCGTCGGCACGACCGGCAAAACGGGCTGTGAGATGGAGGCTCTGGAGGGCGTGACGACGGGACTCAACGTCATCTGGGACATGGTGAAGGCCGCCGAAAAGGACGACGACGGTCAGTATCCGGGGACGAAAATCACGGATGTCGAGGTGGTTCGGAAAGAGAAAGGTAATTAATCAATCACGTATGGGGTCACAATCCTCGACTAGATTATCTCGACTGAATTTCTAGTCTATTAATTGACACCTACAATTGTTAGTAATACGACTTCTTCATTCACGGGATCGCCTGATATCTCCTCTCCTATAGTGATAAAG
>NZ_JBZRPK010000661.1:0-13129 GCF_058382125.1 Haloferax sp. s1 | reverse complement strand
CACACCCTCAAAATGCGAGTCGACCGCTTCCATAATTCGTGGGTGGGCAGTCACGCGAGCGTCCGCAAATGGTTCTCTGGATATGTTGTACACTGCTCCGGGACGTCGTCTTGGCGCGTCCCGGTGGAGTTTCATGGAGGACTTTTTTGCGCAGTTCGAGAGTGAACTCGGCGTTCAAGGAGAGGAATAGTACACCTCTGTTTTCACTCAATACGGGCGTGTCATTGAGTCAGGACTGGCGTCTACACTCTCCGCTCCGTTTCGAGACGGTTTCTTTGTCTTCCGAATCGAATCAGCGAATACAATACGGACACCCTCGTGTCGGAACCAATGGAGAGTCCGAAGCCAACGCGGGACCGCCGTCGCGTCGTCGAAGCGTACGAGTCCGCCTACCCCAACCCGATACGCGTCAGCGAGGGTGACGAACTGACGATAGAGGAGCGCCCGACGGAGTGGGACGGTTGGCTCTGGTGTATCGACACTGACGGGCGTGAGGGATGGATTCCAGAGTCCTACGTCGAAAAGCGGAGACAGCGATGGGTCAGCCTCGAAGACTACGTGGCCCGAGAACTCACTGTCGAAGCCGGTGAGACGCTCACCTCTCACTACACTGTTGCCGGATGGGTGTGGTGCGAAAAACCGACCGGTGAGACCGGGTGGGTGCCGTCTGAAAACCTGCGTTCCGCCGATGCTTTTTCTCCCTGACTGTTCCCGATTCAGACCGATTCTCGGACGAACTTCCCGCTCAGCGAAAGCATTGCGAGACCGAGGAGAGCGGCGAAGACGACGATGAACATGGATATCGGGTCGCCGAGGTCCGAGAGCGCGCGGGACCGAACGAAGTTGGCTGCGAGCACCGTCGTCACCGCGAGAAGCGCGATACCGCCGACGTTCGCGGCCGTCGAATTCGGTTCCGGAACTGCGTCGCTGTTGAGCAGATAGAGCACCACCGCGATGGCAAACGGCGTTCCGACGAGACCGAAGGCGAGAACGAGGATGAGAAGCGGGAAGAACGCGCCGCCGACGAATGCGCCGAGTCCGGACAGAAGCGCGACAGCGGCCAGAAGCGCCCGGTAGCGACTGTCGGATACGTCGGTTCCCCAGCCCAGTTTGTCGGCAATGAGGTACGGTGGGACGATGGTGTTGCCGCCGAGCGTCGAGGCGGCCGCACCCCAAAGTCCGAGCAGGAAGAGCCACTTCGCGTTCGACCCGACGAGCGGCCCGAGCGCCTGTGCGGCAGCAACTGCGGAGAGTTCGCCCGCCGCAATCTCCGGCGAGTGCAGGACTGCGGCTGCGACGAGGAAGATTACGAGGCTGTACACGCCGAAGGCGACGAGCATCGAGATACCAACGTCGAAAGTTGCGAGTCCGTAGTCGCCGGAGGTCCCCTCGCGAGCGCGCATCGTGTACGAGTGCATCGTGATGAGCGTGATGTGGACAGCACCGCCGAGGATACCGGCAGCGACGAGCGCGCCGTCAACGCCCGCCGGAATTTGAGGGACCAGTCCCGAAGCGGCGACACCGAAGTCGATGGGCACGAGGAAGAGCGACGCGACGAAGGCGAGAACGACCACCGACACGAGGAGTTTCGCGGCGTGTTCGATGAAGCGGTAGCCGCGGCCGACTAACCCGGCAGCGAGTATCACTGCCCACGTGACGCCCCAGAACTTTGCATCGATGCCGGTGACGGTCGCGCTAATGTCGGCAAGCCCCTTCATAATGACCAGTTGGGCGAGTCCCGCGGCCAACACGGTGTCGACGACGAGTATCCACGCCCACTTCTCACCGAGGTGTTCTTCGACAACGGTGGCGATTCCCGCTTCGGTGAGGAGACCGAGACGCATCGACAGATACTGTGCGGATGCGCCGAGGATAGCCGAGAGAACCACCACCCACAGGAGCGTGTAACCGAAGGTCGCCCCCGCGGTGATGACACTGGCCATCGTCGCCGGTCCGATGGCAATCGCCCCCGCAACCCACGAGGGCCCCATCTCAGCGAGATACGCCCGTAAACTTCCGTCTATTACGTCCGATGTTCCGTGTGTTGCCCCGTCTAAACTCATTGACTCTGTGGCGACAGTCTACCGCTAAAAGTGTTTCCACATGGTGGTACCACTCGGTGTTTTCATGTGGATACTCCCACAAGAAAAGGTAAACCAACGACGACCCTGATGAGGATTCACCACATTTTATGCTCTCAGAAACGTAGTACGAGAAGTGACTGGTATTTCAGATTCTCTCCGGCTCCTTTTCGAGACATCGATAGAACGAGATGAGGACCGATACGTCGTTTCGATTCCGAAGGAACTCGTCGAAAGCGGGTCAATATCCACTGATGAACTGTATCGAGTTGCGCTGCTGACGAGTCAGGGAACGACCGAGTCAGAGCCCGCTCCGGAACCCGCCGTTTCGAGACCGGAAACGTCCGAGCCGACTCCAGAGTCGGTTCAATCCGGCGTCCGGTCCGCAACGCGTGACCCCCGTGGTTCTGAGTCGCGTCAGCCCCCGGTTGCAGAAGGTGACGTTCGGTCGGTCACGATCGATACGCTTGGCGACCAGGGCGACGGTATTGCGAAGGTCGAACGCGGGTTCGTCATCATCGTGCCCGGCACGAAGCCCGGCGACCGCGTTAACGTCAAAATCACCGACGTGAAACAGACAGTCGCATTCGCCGAACCGACTGACGAAGTAATAGCCGACTAAGGCGAGGCTGGCCAACGCAGCCCGTCAATTTCGTTCGTCGCGCTGACTTGGGCTTTCACCAGTGACGTCGCTATCACTGGTCAGTCCCAATCAATGAATTAGGAAGCGCCAAGCGATGAAGTAGACAGTCTCGGTCAATAACGAATTACGAGGGCCTTTCAGTCCTCGTGACGCGTCGTGAACGTGACGGGGTGACCCTCAACCCGATGACCGTCGGGCGTCGTCGCCGTCGCGACAGCGACGTACGTCTCTCCGGGTTCGAGATCTTCCACGTCCTCGTCGAACTCCTCTGGCTCGTCTGTGTCCATGTCTTCGACGGCCTGTTCCGTATCGTGCCGGTCCCCCTTCTTCCAGCAGATAAAGCCGGGACGGACCTCGCTGGCGTCACCCAGCGAGACGACTTCACCGTAGAGTTCTGCTTCGTCTTCTTCGATGTCTTCGGGTGAGTGCGTCTCGACGACGGGACCGTTTGCCGAGTCTTCGTCACCAGTGGAGAAGGAAACGGGCGTTCCGGTGACGGTGTCACTACCAGCCTTCGCGTACGCGCGGAACTGGTACTGGGTGTCCTCCTCTAGTTCTTCGACCACTGCAGTGTACGTGCCTGCCGACGACTGGCTTCCGGCCTCGACGGCGGTTGCCGACTCGGGTCCGTGATCATCGGCCCAGTACTCGACGCCAACCGTCGCCGACGAGTGGTCGCCGAGTCCTGTGAGGTTACCGCCGAGCGTTGCGCTGGTCTGGCTGACATCTGACGCGTTCGTCGTCACGATTTCGAATTCGTTGCTACCACCATCGCCGCCATCGCTATCGCCGAGTACAGCGGCTTTCGCGTCGAGCAGCCCAGCACCCCCTTCGTCCGAGTCAAGCCCGATGTCCGAGGCGGTCGACGTGAGTCGCTCGCGTGCTTCCGTGTTCGAGGCACCGTTAGCCATCAACACTGCGCCAACGCCTGAGACGTGGGGCGTTGCCATCGACGTTCCGGAAAAGGCTCTGTACCCCCCACCGATGATTGTCGACGTGATGTCGGACCCCGGTGCGGCAATATTGACCTCCGGCCCGGTCGAGGAGAACTCCGAGAGGTCGTCGTCGGGGTTGGTCGAACTCACGGCTATCACTTCGTCGTAGGCCCCTGGGTAGTGGACGCAGTCGTTGCACGGCCCTTCGTTGCCGGCAGCCCCGACGAGAAGCACACCCTTGTCGTAGGCGTATTGGACCGCATCCTCAATCACAGATGAACTAGACGTTGCACCGATACTCATGCTGATAACGTCGTAACCCTGGTCAGCGGCCCACCGGATTCCCTCTGCAATGTCGCTCCCGGACCCGCTGCCGTCTCCGTTCAGCGCTTTGACCGCGTGGAGGGTGACCTCCGGCGCAACACCGACGACGCCCTGGTCGTTGTTGACAGCAGCGACGGTACCTGCACAGTGGGTGCCGTGGGTATGGTCGTCGTTCCACGGTTCGTCGTCCCGCTCTGAGTCGACAACTGCGTATCCCTCGCCGAGAATCGGCTTGAGGTCGGGGTGCTCACAGTCGATTCCAGTGTCTAGAACTGCCACGTGCGCGCCCTTGCCCGTCTGCCCGGACTGAACGGTCGTGTCCGCCTTGACCTTCACACAGCCCCAGGGCATCGACTGACCGAGTACCTCGACCGTGATGTCCGACTCGACGTAGCGAACATCGCTTCGGCTTTCGAGTTCAGCCAGTGCCTCGTCACTGAAATCACCGATGACTGCGTCTCCGCGCTCACCGAAGTCGATCTTTTTCTCGACGGCGTCGGCCCGCTGGCCCGCGACGTCGACCCCGTACCGTGATTTCGTGCCGACAATGTGCCGGGAATTGTCCGCCGTTTCTTGGGCAGACCCAGTCCCAATGAACCCCGTACCTGCGATACCCGCCCCAATCGTTTTCAGGAGTGCCCGCCGAGAGACTCCAGCCACAGCCTTTCCGTTTTGCATCATCAGTACGCACGACACAGAACCGCAAGGGCCTACTCTCGATATTGCCTCATCTACGGCGTCATCTAGGGCGATATATATCGAGAACGAGTTCTAGAAACGGCCAAAATAGGGCTTTAGAGGCACTCAGGACCGTCTGTGGGAAATGAATATTATATCTGTAGTGGGCGCCGACCCACACTCCTGATCGAAATATACCGAGGGTGGGCAGACCCACTATCGATGTATATTGTCAGCAGCAACATGCCCTAACATCTCGTCTATTCAGAAGGAAGATGCGAAGCAGTATATCTGCCATAGCCCTCACTCACGGAAACGAGGAGACGGCATCATGACCTTCTGTACGAACTGCGGAGACGTAATCGACAGAAGCGAGTGGTATTCGTTCGCCGCCCGACGTGATGGCGACGGAACCCTCCAGACCTACGCGTTCTGTTCGGAGAAATGCCGGTCCGAGTATTTCGACGAACCGATAGCGGCTGACAACTGAGAAGGGCTATGCTAATTCACTGGTCCCCGAACAGCGAAGTGAATAGTTTGCGTTCGGCCCCCCGGAGGTGGTGGTTGAACGTCGACTGAGAAATGCCAATCAGGTTTGCAACCTCCTGACCCGTGGTATCTCGTGGTTCTTCGAAGAACCCGCTTTCGTATGCTGTCCGAAGCACTTCATACTGGCGCTCGGTCAGTTGTTCTTCGAGAGACGTGGAGAATTCCTGGGTCGTTTTTCTCGAGCGCTCACGGTCCCGTCGGCTCAGTAACTCTGTCTCGCCGTAGTTATTCTCCAGTAGCTCGACGATTTCACGGACATCTGCGAACCGCGGAAGTTCAATGACGATGTGTATTGCCGACTGGTCAGCCGTTATCTCCTGTGGAAAAGCGCCGTAGTTGATGAGCGGTTCTGCAATGATAGAACCAGTGACGGTGGCCTCGAACAGGTGCTTGTCACCATTCTGCCGGACATGTGTGATAGACTCAACCGAGACTGATTCGTCCGCGAACGAGAGAATATCTTCAATCGAGTCGGTGGTCACGTTGAATAGGACACGTGATTTGTTTCCGGATTGCGGGATAATCGCTTCAAACTCGACCTGCGTATCTGCCTTCCGGGCAATCCGGTTCAAGACGCTATCCGGTTCGTGGACCACCAGTTTGATTTCGGTGACTTCGTTGGACATCGTCCCCCGCTTCCGCTGGATGGCGTTGATAGTGTGGGCGACAGTGCAACCTAACTCTTTGAGAACGTCCTTGACCAGTTCGTCGAACGCCGACTGCTGATTTGCGTACACTGTCAGTACCCCATAGCGAACATCTTGGTACTCCAAGGGGAGACTGATGACGGACTGGTACCCACTATTGAGTGCTTTCTGTCGCCAAGGTTCACTCCGGAGACTTTCGGCAATATTCGGAACCACCGTCACCGTTCCCGACTTCATCGTCTGGACTGTCGGTTCGATGGATTCGTCGATGCCGAATGAGACCTGGTCGAGGTAGTCGCTTCCTTCGGTAACCCACGCCCGTGGGTTGATAGACCCTGTAACCGGGTCCTGTTCACCAATCCAGGCGAATGGGAACCCACCACTCTCGTGTAGTTTCTCGCAGACGGCCTCTTCGATCTCCTCGCGTGACGATGCTTGTATGAGCACTTGGTCGATCTCTCGGATGATTTTGTTAATCCAATTGAGCCGTGTGAGCTTCCAGTTTTGCTCCTTGAGTTTCTGGTCTCGCTCGTGTAGGTCCATCTCGTGGTCGATTCGCTCGAACGCGGCTTCGGCCGTCGCGGCTAACATATCGACGAGTTTGCGAGTATGCGTGTCGAACGATTCGACGCTACTACAGAGGGTAACGAGTACGCCTCGGTCACCGATTGGGAGAAAGAGACCGCTTTCTGCGTCCGTACACTGCGCCATCTCGAACGTTGATTCGACGGCTTGGAGGTTGTCCACGACGGTTGTGTCTCCGCTCACAAAGACGTCCCAGATAACCGAGTTATTGGTATCTGGACCCACAGACTGATTCTCGATGTCGCACCCGGCTAACTCCGGCGTCGCGGCAATGGGCTCTAAGATATTATTCGTATCGTCTATACAGTATATTGCAACGTGAGAGAGGTTGAGCACCACTCTCGAAGTGTTAACGACGAGTTCGGCGACATCAGATTTGGTTTCGGTGTGGAGGAGTTGTCTGGTCGTGTGGTGAAGTGTCGTGAGAATCTGTTCACGCTCTTTCCGTTCAGCAGCGGTAATCCACAGTCCGATAACCTCACCAAGTTCGTTGAACGCATCCAGTTCTTGCTTGTCGAAGGCGTGCGAGCGGTTGACAGAGAGCGTCAGTATACCGTGGATGGTCGAACCGAAGACCAGTGGAACCGCAACAACCCCCCTAAACTGGTCGTCGGACGTTTTGTACCCTTCCGATACGGCCGTCGACCGCTCAGCGAGATCTTGGGCAAACTGCACCCCTTGGGTTCGGTTGGCTGTCGCGAGGGGTTTCTGCTCGTACAGTCTCTCAGTGGCATCTATCGCTGTATCGAGTTCGTGTTTCTCGCACCCTGCCCACGCTACCGGCATGAACTGGCCGGTGTCAGTAGCGAACTTGCCGACCACAGCAAAATCGTACGAGGGTGCAGCAGCGACACGTTCACAGATTGTCTGTTCGATCTCGCTGTGGTTCGATACGTCGACGAGCGACGTGTTGATATCTCGGATGAGCGTCTCGATTCGGTCTCGTATCTCTAATTCGTCTTGTTGCCGAGCGAGTTCCGTCTCGTGTTCTTTCCGCTCTACAGCGTATCGAATCGACCGCATAAGCTGGTCGAGACCGAGACTATCTTTAAACAAGTAATCTTGTGCACCGATCTCGGTGGCCTCAATCGCCGTCTCGCGTTCCCTACGCTCTGCTAACACGATTATCGGCAACGCTGGTGCTTGGGAAGCGACTTGGTGTACCGTCTCTAGACCCTCACTCCCGGGTAGGTCAAGAGCGACCATCACCAGGTCGTGTGTGTCCTCCGAAAGGTGCTTCATCCCCTCGGCAAGCGTCTCGTCGTGAGTTACGCTGGCAGTTTCTGCGACACCTCTCAACTGGGCCTTTTTGAGGTAGTGGGTGATGAAGCGAGCATCATCTGGGTCCTGGTCGATCAGAAGTATTCGGAACGTATTCTCATCTTGCATGCTAATCCAGAGCGTCGCATCTCAGGGTCACTGTTCAGTTAGCTTGACCACTCCCGTCGATTTCAGGTGATTCGCTGTCATAGGAGTCAACAGCAAGCAGACAATATTTTGTTATTTTTCCCACACGATTCATTTTTCATTACTATGCGAAGATAAACAGAGTATCTCTATCACGTTATTGACTCGCATATGGGTCACCTGTCGAACCATGTTTCGAACGGTCAACCCTCAGTTGTCGCTCGTTCGAAATATTTTGGCTCGATGGTATCAGCACCGATTATCCAGTGCTGGAACTGTTTGGACTATCGGTCCACAGCATTACGAAGGTGAACGTAAATTCGTTATCATGGTCCGAAACGGAGCCCGGAAACCGCGTCAACGTCGATATTTCTGATGTGAAATAATCCCCCGAGCCAATGAGATTCACCAACATCACCTACAGTTAGTATATTCCAACCGAGTTGCCATTAGGCACGCTGCCGTGACTAGATCGTACTCGATGTCTGAACGAACACCAACAAAATCTGCCTCTACAGAGTTCCGACGTTGGCGTCCGGCAGTCAGGCAGGGACTTGTGCTGTGGACGCTCATCGCGCTCGGGTGGACGTTCATCCCGGCGGACCACCCTGCACAGATTGCAGTCGTCTTCAGCGGTATCTATGGGGCGATACTCCTTCCGATTGCCGTCTACTTCGACCGTCGAGAAAGAATCGAGTTGTCGCAGTCGACGCAACCACACACTAACACGAAACACGAATCTTCTGGCTTGGTCACACAGTATCTGCCTTGCCGTGGTGACTCTCACGACACGTCCTGTCTGTGCAACTGCTAACCGTATTATCGACTCACTCCGGGTGTTTCACACCCGCTTAGACAGCGGCATTTGCGCGTCTTTCCTCTCGGCGGTCGTGTCTCGCTTTGAGGAGTTCGCGATAGCGGTTTCTAATCGTCACTTCGCTGATGTCGGTTACTTCGCTCACTTCTTCCTGAGTTATCTCTTCGTCGGCTAACAGCGCGCCAGCGTAGATAGCTGCGGCCGCGAGACCCACGGGGCTTTTGCCGCTATGGAGTCCGTCTTGCTTCCCGTTCTGGAGCAGTGAGCGTGCACGCCGTTCGACTTCGTCCGTCGTGCCGAGGTCAGAGACGAACCGCGGAAGGTACTGTTCCGGGTCTGCCGGCTGGATATCGAGGTTTAGCTCTCGTGAGATATACCGGTACGTTCGCGTGAGTTCCATTTTCTCAACGCGGGAGACGTGTTGAACCTCGTCGAGCGACCGCGGAACCCCGGCTTGCCGTGCGGCGGCGTAGATTGCGGCCGTGGCGACACCTTCGATGGAGCGACCGGGAAGGAGGTCATCCTGAAGCGCCCGACGATATATCACACTCGCCGTCTCGCGGACGGTATCCGGGAGGCCGAGTGCCGACCCCATTCGTTCGACTTCGCCGAGTGCTTGCTTGAGGTTCCGCTCTTTTGAGTCGCGAGTACGGTATCGTTCGTTCCACGTACGCAGACGCTTCAACTTCTGACGCTGGCGAGTCGAAAGGGAGTTGCCGTACGCGTCTCTGTCCTGCCAGCCGATATTCGTCGAGAGCCCGCTGTCGTGCATCAGGTTCGTCGTCGGCGACCCGACGCGAGATTTCTGGTCGTGCTCTGCGGAATCGAACGCTCGCCACTCCGGACCGCGGTCAATCTCGCCTTCTCGTACAACCTCTCCAGTCTCGGGATCGACCCACTCGCCGTGTCGTTCGTCGTATACGAGTTCGTCCTTGTCGAGAGCTTTCGGGCCGTTTCCCGTCGTAGATTCCTGTGTGTTACCGTCGCCGGCCGCTTCAGTTTCGTTCGTCGCTATCCGCCACGGGGTAGAAGTTGAGTCCGACATTGAGATACAACTACGTTATTCGCTTGTAACCTTGGACCCTAGTTTGGTACATTCCAAATCACTACCAAGCGAAGCGACGGCCGTTGTTCTCGGGGCTGTTTGCCGTCGGTCTCGATGGGTATCTACAACGAAGTTGTCAACCGAACTCGGACAGCCGCAACAGTGTTCTTTTACAGGTTCTCCCTACAGTACAATTAGATGGCTAAAAAGAACTCGTCGGAAACTGAAGACCGAAAAGACGACCACATTCGAATTATTCAGGAGAAGGACGTCGAAACGACCGGAACCGGCTTCGAAGACGTCCAACTCGTACACGAGGCACTCCCGGAGTTCCACCACGACGACATCGATTTATCTGTTGATTTTCTCGGTAGCGAACTCGCTGCACCGATTGTCATCGAGAGCATGACCGGCGGGCACCCGAATACGACGAAAATCAACCGGGCACTGGCCGCTGGCGCTGCCGAGACAGGAATCGCGATGGGAGTCGGAAGTCAACGAGCGGGACTCGAACTCGACGACGAGGACCTCCTCGAATCGTACACGGTCGTCCGAGACGCCGCTCCTGACGCGTTTATCTACGGGAACATCGGGGCTGCACAACTCCGGGAATACGAGACTGCCATGGTCGAACGTGCCGTCGAAATGATTGATGCCGACGCGCTCGCGGTCCATCTGAATTTCCTCCAGGAAGCTGTCCAACCTGAAGGAGACATCAACGCCGAAGGGTGCTTAGCAGCCATCGAACGTGTCTCGTCGGAGCTTTCGGTTCCAATCGTCGTCAAAGAGACGGGCAATGGTATCGCCGGCGGAACTGCGAAATCGCTCACGCAGGCGGGCGTCGATGCGATTGACGTTGCCGGTAAAGGTGGCACGACCTGGTCCGGTATCGAAGCCTACCGGGCGGCAGCGGTGAACGCCTCGCGCCAAGAGCGGGTTGGCACGTTGTTCCGGTCGTGGGGTGTCCCGACCGCTGTCAGTACACTTGAGTGTGCTCGTGAGCACGATTGCGTGATTGCGAGCGGTGGCGTTCGAACCGGCTTAGACATCGCGAAAGCGATTGCACTTGGCGCACAGGCTGGCGGACTTGCAAAGCCGTTCTTAAAACCAGCTACGCAGGGAGTAGACGCGGTTGTCGAGCGAGTCGAGGACCTCATCGCTGAATTACAAACTGCGATGTTCGTCACCGGGTCACAGAACGTGGCGGAACTCCAAAACGCCGACTACGTCCTCCTCGGTGACACCCGCGAGTACGTCACGCAGCGTCGCGACTGAAATCAAGCTCTGATGCGTTTCTCGCTTTCAGGCGCTGAGTTCGAGTTCGGCGGGGTCTACACGCTCTTCAACCTCGGTACCGAGCGTGTCACTTACGAACTGTTGAGCTAGCCACGCTTCGGCACGGGTCAGTCGATATTGGAGCGTCGACCCCGGAACGTCGATTCGTTCCGAAATCTCCTGTACCGAGTTCCGCCGCGGCGTTTCGTAGTAGCCGAACTCGACTGCCGCTTCGAGGGCGGCCTGTTGCTCGGGCGGGAGTCCGCTCGTTCCAAACCCTTCTTCGAGCCAGCACTCGGGTTCGCTGATTCGCTGGACGCTGAGCGAGAGTCCCTCGCTCAAACTATCCTGTACCTCCTCGTAAATCTCGCCGACGGTATCGTCGTCGGCGATGAGGAGTCGCCACTGGTACTGGTTTCCGCGGCGTTCGGCTTGCATCAAGAGTCCGTCGCCGATATGCTTCGCGGCGACGTACGGAATCGACTGCACGCCGTCTCCTTCCTCTCGACAGGAGTAGATGATTCGACCGTTGGGCGTACTGGAGAGGATTTCGTAGTCCCACTCGACGACCGGCGCGCCGCACATCCCGATGACGGCATTTCCGAGTGCAACGTTGTCGATGAGGGTGTCGAACGTTTCGAGCACCTCTGTCGGTCCTGTGACTCGGTCTAACCGCCACATCGCGTTGGCGGTTGCGTGGACTGCCATCGTTTTCGAGTGTAAATCCGGATTCTCGATGAACAGGTCCATCACCTCGTCTGCTCCCTTTTCGTACTCGACGGTAAAGACGAACTCGCGCACGGTACTGGGCTTATTCGCTCGGTGTCTATAATTTTGTTTGGAATGTACCAACTGGTCTGCTTTCGAGTCGTCCACAACCCTTCGGTGCACGTACACTTCAGCACCATGACGAATCCGAGGGGTTAACGGTCTCCCATTTGCCAATAGCGGATATGGTCCCTCTCACACGCAGACGAGTCCTCTCCGGAGCGGTCGGTCTTTTCGCCGGTTTCGCCGGATGCAGCGGTACGACAGAGCACTCGGTGACCGAGACGGCGAGCGAGTCGCCAGCTACGGGCGGGTCGGTTCCCTCGCACTACGCGCTGCGGCACACTGACGATGACCCGTCAATTTTGCTTCCGGACGAGCCTCGACGGACGAAGACAGCAACGTCGTCGACGCAGGCCGGCGTCCCACCGAAAGTCGCACAGGAACGCGGCTTCGTCACGTCCACCGAAACCGCCGAACAGATGTGGTTCGCCGATGTCGACGGGGCGGCCGAAGCACGCCAGTTTGTCGCCGACACCGACTTCGACAGCGAGACGATTTACGTCGAATTTCAGCAGGTAAGGGAGTGTTTCACGCTCGAACTCTGTTCGGTGACGTGGTCTGAATCGGATATTCACACGCAGTACGGGAGCCACTACCGGTCTTCCGACGTCTCCTGTCAGACCGACACGAAAGGCGGCGCGTCGTGGCTCATTCGTATTCCCGAGGTGCTCGACCCGGATGGGATACACAGTTACGGGTCGGGGTGGAGCAGTGGAGGCTGTCATCGACCGCGTGAACACCCCGAAGACGGCGAAGCGACGACTGAAGCGCCTCACTACGGTCCTAAGCCGCCCGCAAACCGGACCCAAACCGCGACGACGGAGCAAAATCAATGACGGACGAACAGGGACCACCGCAGGCCCGAGACGGACAGCACCATACAGCACGGGGCAGTGCAACCCGCCGCGGTTTCTTCGCACTCGCGGGAGCCACTGCACTCGCAGGTTGTACCGGACTCGGTGACGTGCTCGGAGATAACCCGCCGAAACTCGACGGAGGGGAGCTCAAAGGCGTTCTTTCGACGCCATTCCCGTCTGTCACTGAGAGATTTCCGATTCCCATCGAAGAATCGTACCTGAACGAGACGGCCGCGTCGGTGGAGCAGCGGCTCACAACAGTTCCAGCGCCGTTTGACGCTCAGGAAATTCCCAACGGTGCGATTCGGGAGGAACTCTCGGAGATGTACGACGACGCGACCGACGAACTCGAAGATGCCGCCGATGAACCGTCACCACTCGAAACGATGCGAACCCTCCGCGACGCCCGCGAACAAACCCGGGCGGTCACGGCGTCGTGGGCGGCTATCGACGAC
>NZ_JBZRPK010000196.1:0-1830 GCF_058382125.1 Haloferax sp. s1 | reverse complement strand
CCGCCCCCGGAGGGGCGGACATGCTCAGATACGTTACGACGAACGAGGGTAAGGCCCGGGAGGCACTCGACTCCGCCGCCGACGACGTGACACAACTCCGTTTCGTCTGCCCCGGGTTTCAGGGGGCCGAACTCGGTCCATTCGCGGCCCACGGTGCCCGCGAAGCCTACCGCTACGCCGACGAGCCAGTCCTCGTCGACGACGCCGGCCTGTTCATCGACGGGTTCGACGGTTTCCCCGGCCCGTACTCGTCGTACGCCGAGGACACGCTCGGAGTCGAGGCGGTCTACCGACTCGCCGCCGCCGAACTCGACGAACCGCGGCGCGCCTCCTTCCGCTGCGTGCTCGCGTACTGTGACGGCCAGCCATTCGAAGCGAGTCCCAACCCAATCGACCGCGACGACAGGACGGTTGCGGCCGCCCGTGGCGCGGAGCAGGACGAAGAGGAGACGGACGTGCTTCCCGTGAAGTTGTTCGAAGGCGTCGTCAACGGGCGTATCGTCCCGCCGCGCGGTGAGGGTGGATTCGGGTACGACCCGATTTTCGAACACGACGGAACGACGTTTGCCGAGATGAGCGCCGAAGAGAAGAATTCGATTTCCCACCGGGGGCGGGCGTTAGCGAAGTTTGCGACGTGGTATGCTGAGCGAACGGCGTGAGCGAAGCATGCCTCGTCGGGCGCGAAGCGTCCGACGGTGGTACGCCGAACGCTAGTGAGGCGTACGGCGAGAACCGTTGGTTTTCGGGAGTACGCCGAAGGTAGTGAGGCGTACGCTGGAAATCAGAGATTTCCAGAAGTTCGCTGAAGCTAGTGAAGCGAACGGCGTGAGCGAAGCAAGCGGCACAACCCCTGACGAATGAGAACGATTCACGCGAATTAGTCCGTCTCAGGCCGAAAAGCGCACTACTGACCCGAGAATTTGATATGGCCGGGCGTAGCATGTCAACTATGATGTTCCCCGACCGTGACCCTCCAGTCGCGCTCGTTACCGGGTTCGGTTCAACCGGTGACATCGGCCGCACGCCCTCCCCAGGACCGGCCACAGGCTGGTGCAACCGAGCGGCCGTCCGAAAGACGGTACGTCTCGTCCAGCCACGTCCACAGCCAGATGTGTATCGACTCGTGAATCCGCTTCAACAGTCCAACTGACGATGGAACGTATCGAAGCTCACCGATTCGGTTCAGGAGTACACACAGTCGCTATCGACGCACACGGAGGAACATGAATCGAGCGACCGCCGTCGCTGCCGGCGCAGCGAGTGGCTATGGCGTCGCCGTCTTCGCAGCTATCGCGGTGTTCTTCCAGGATATGTCCGGAAGCGTCAGCGTCGCGGTCGCATTCGGCGTCGTGACCCTGCTCGCGACGTTCGCCGTGACGCGCGTCACTCACGACAAGTGAGCGACCTGCTGTGACTGTTACGCCCGCGGGTCGCGGTCCGGACCCGGATAGGGGTCGTCCGCGACCTCGGCGTAGAGACTTTCCGGCGCGAATAGCGACGCAAACGCCTTCGGGTGACGAATGCTGACCGGGAAGCGTTCGCCGAGCGACACGCCCGCCTCCGCGGAGCGAAGTCGCTCGTCGAACGTGAGCAGATGCATCGCACCGCCGTGATAGGCAGCTGCGAGTGCGGGATGGTCGCCTTCTGGATGGTCGACGACTTCGGCCCACTCGTCGACCTTGGTACGCCAGTCCGCGGCGAGTTCCTCGTCCGAGAGCGTCGAAATGACCGCCTCGGCGTCGTCGAGAAGAGCGTCGCTGGCGACGAGCGTCGTCCACGAATGGCCCCGAAGCTGGTCGAGTGCGGCTCTGGACGGCCCGTCGACGAGAA
>NZ_JBZRPK010000197.1:0-1833 GCF_058382125.1 Haloferax sp. s1 | reverse complement strand
CTCCTAGGAATGGCGCCTCGACTCGGGAGCGCCCCATCCGTCGCCGACGACGTGGCATTCTCGGGTCCCGACCACGCCCCCGGCTCTCGACGAGACGAACTCGACTGCCAGTTCGAACCGCACGCCCAGCCGCAGACGGCACACGTCGCGCACGGTCTCTTTGCCCCGTTCGCCCAAGCCGCTGGGAGACGGAGACGGTCCTCGCCGAATCGAACGTCGACTTCGACGCGATGCTTCTCGGCGACAATCACGTCCCTGATACGGCGGACCTCGACGGTACGTGGGTGACCTATTGCGGTTCCACTGAGCGCGCGAGCGCGAGCGAGCGAGACCCGCGCGGATACAATCTCGTCGAGTTCGACTCTTCGGCGGTCGATATCCGCCGTCGAACGCTCGAAACGCGGCCGTTCGAATTCATCGAGGTCGACCTCTCGGGCGACGAGGGAATCGAACGCGTGCGCCAGCGCGTCCGCGAGTTCGACTGTGAGGACGCCGTCGTCGTCGTCGAACTGACCGGCGAGGGTGACGCAGTTACGCCCGCTGCGGTCGAATCGTTCGCCGCCGAACAGGGCGCGCTCGTCGCCCGCGTCAACGACCGACGCGAAGTCGACACCGACGAAGAACTCTCGACCGACGTGTCGTTTGCCGACCCCGACGACGCGGTCCGCGACCGGGTCCGCGAGATGGGCCTATCGAGCGCTGCACTCGACGTTGACGAGACGGTTCGCGCGAGCAAAGTCGCCGATTCGAACGTTCGCGACGAGGTTCGCGAGCGCGTCGCGTCGCTTCTTTCTGACGACCGGAGTGCCTTCGTCACCGCTGGGCCAGAGACGGAGGAAGAAGGGTCCTCGGGCGAAGACGAGTCCGACGACGAACCTGCTTCCGCTACCGACGCGGGTGAGATACCTGACGAACCGACATCCACCAGCGACATGGGTGGTACGCCCGACGAACCCTCCGAGTCCATCGCCCGTTCCGAGCCTGAACCCGTTGCCGACGTAGAAACCGAGTCCGGCACCGACGTAGAAACCGAGTCCGGCACCGACGCAGAACCGAAAGCCAACCGCGACAGTTCGCTGGGTGATTTCGCATGAGATTCACGCACATCAGCATTCAGAACTTCAAGCCGTACGAGGACGCCGAACTCGACCTTCGCGACGGCGTCACGGTCATCCACGGCGTCAACGGGAGCGGGAAGTCGTCGCTCCTCGAAGCGTGTTTCTTCGCCCTCTACGGGTCGAAAGCGCTGGCTGGGACGCTCGACGACGTGGTGACGACCGGCGCTGACGACGCCGAAATCTCGCTCGAATTCGTCCACGACGGCGGCGAGTACCGCATCGACCGCCGAATCAGGATTTCGGGCGACCGCGCGACCACCGCGAAGTGTGTTCTCGAAGGACCGGACGGGTCCGTCGAGGGCGCGCGCGACGTTCGACGGCACGTCGGGTCGCTCCTGCGGATGGACGCCGAGGCGTTCGTCAACTGCGCGTACGTCCAGCAGGGCGAGGTCAACAAACTCATCAACGCGACGCCGGCACAGCGTCAGGACATGATTGACGACCTCCTGCAACTCGGGAAACTCGAACAGTACCGAGAACGGGCCGGAAACGCCCGGTTGGGGGTCGAAGACGTACTGACGAGCAAGCAGAGCGTCCCCGAAGATATCGAGTCGCAAATCGCGGCCAAGGAGGACGAAGACCTCCACGCGCGACTCAACGCCCTCGCACCGGCCCTCGTCGAGGTAGACGAGAAAACCGAGCACTACGCGTCTCACCGAGACAAAGCTAAATCGGCCCTTGCCGCCGGCCACTCGTAGCTGGACGAACACGCAGA
>NZ_JBZRPK010000198.1:0-1864 GCF_058382125.1 Haloferax sp. s1 | reverse complement strand
GACGTGTCCGACGACCCGCTCGTCCGCGAGGCGAAAGCCGGGCGTCTGCACATCCTCGAAGTCCAGCGACTCATTCGCTTCATGCCCAAGCCGGTCGTCGCCGTGGTTCCGGGCTGGGCCGTCGGCGGCGGCCACTCCCTGCACGTCGTCTGCGACATGACGCTCGCCTCCGAGGAACACGCGAAGTTCCTCCAGACCGACCCCGACGTGGCCTCCTTCGACGGCGGCTTCGGCTCTGCGTACCTCGCCAAACAGGTCGGCCAGAAGAAGGCCCGCGAAGTGTTCTTCATGGGCAAGACCTACTCCGCCGAGGAAGCCGTGGACATGGGAATGGCGAACGAGGCGATTCCCCACGAGGAACTAGAGGACGTGGCGCTGGAGTGGGCCGACGAGATGACGAAGAAGTCGCCGACGGCGATGCGGATGCTCAAATATGCCTTCAACATGACCGACGACGGCATGGTCGGCCAGCAGGTGTTCGCCGGCGAGGCGACCCGACTGGCCTACATGACCGAAGAGGCCCAAGAGGGCCGCGATGCCTTCCTCGAAAAGCGCGAACCGCGGTTCCGCGAGTACCCTTGGCACTACTGAACGCGCCAAGCGTGTCAGCGTATTTTTAGGCCCGCCAAAAATTAGAAAACGTCTTATACATTTAGGGTAGCCTAAACCCATGGAAGAGAACTCTACGGGCCGAAAGAAACTGACGCGACGTAACTGCATGCGGTACGGGGGTGCAGTCCTCGGTGCTGGGCTCCTCGCGGGCTGTACGTCCGATTCGTCGGGAGGCGGCGAGTCAGCCGAGACGACCACGGCGGCCGAGACCGCGACTGAAACGGACGCTTCGACGGCGACCGAGACGGCAGAGGAGGATACGTCGTACTCGGTGACGATGGCACCGACTGGCGAGGTCACATTCGAGTCGGTTCCCGAGTCGTGGATTGCCTACGACGGCGGCTACGCCGACATGGGTGTCGCGCTCGGCGGCGGCGACAGCATGACCGGTATCGGCGGTGCGGGCCGGTACTACAGCTACGTGTACGACGAACTCCCGGGCGTGAGTATCGACCGCGAGCGAATCGAGCAGAACCAACTGTCGGACAGCGACATGTCAAAGGAGATATTCTACGAGTTGGACAACGAAGTCCACCTGATGGACCCGGAGATGCTCGTCAACTGGTTCGGCTGGAAGCAGGAGGACGTCGACGAAATTTCCAAGAATGTCGCACCGTTCGTGGGCAATCTCATTTTCCGCCGCGAAGACGAGTGGCACGACTACCGGTACTACACCCTCTACGAGGCGTTCGAGAAGGTCGCTCAGCTCTTCCAGGAAGAAGAGCGCTACGAGGCGTTCAAGGCGCTCCACGACGAGTTCATCGCCGACATCCAAACGCAGCTTCCGCCAGCGGACGAGCGACCGAACGTGTTGCTCGTCTACGCGGGCAGCGACCAACCCGAGGAGTTCTCGCCGTACCGGCTCAATGACCAAGGGACGAGCAAGAAGCAGTGGCACGACCTCGGCGTCAGCGACGCGCTGGCTGGAACCGGCGTGAAGGGGCTGAGCACCACCGACCGCGGGAAAATCGACTACGAAACCATGCTGGAAATCGACCCCGACGTGATTCTCCTGCGTGCTCACGAACGCAAGTCGGCGACCGAGTTCCGCGACACGGTGCTCGACTTCATGCAGTCGCACCCGGTCGCGAGCGAACTCAAGGCGGTCAAAAACGAGCGCGTCTACCGCGGTGGCTATCTCTTTCAGGGACCGATTCAGAACCTGTTCCTAACCGAGCGCGGCGCACAGCAACTGTTCCCCGACGTGTTCGGTGAGGTGACCAGCGATACCCAACTGTTCGACCGACAGCGG
>NZ_JBZRPK010000662.1:0-13145 GCF_058382125.1 Haloferax sp. s1 | reverse complement strand
GTTGTCTCCCGATGTGTCCTCTCGTGGCTGTCGACCTTGCAGACGAGGTGAAGTTCCCAACGGTCACCGTTCCACACGCCTCACACTTGCTGGATGTTCTCCACGGTCACGTCAGGTCGTGTTTCGTACTGTGCGAGGATGAAGTCTGAGCGGTGCTGTTTGAGGTTGAAGCCTTTGCTCAGACGGAGTTGGTTGTGTTTGGAATCGTGTTTGATACCCATTTGCTTCCACGTCACGGTGGAGCGCGGGTGATTATCGTCTCGTTTCCGGTGCCGAGTGGGTTCGCGTCGGTATCGCCGTTCTTGCGCTTTTTGAACCAACCGTTGAACGCCTCATGAAGGGCGGGTTTTAGCCTCGAATTTTTTATAATTGGAAGGGAACCAACCCCACAATGTCCGCAGTAATTCACAGTTAAATAGGGCTCTTCCGTGGTTTCCCGGTGGGTATCCTCATCCGGGTGGGTACCCACATACCTAAATGAAGTCGTCGAGCGTACTCGCTTTGTCACCCTCGAGATAGGGTTCGACCGTCTCGTGGACACCGACGAGTTCGATCGTGTCACGCATCGCCGAAATGATGAGGCTAACATCCATGTCGAGAGCGTACTCGCGGTACGTACCTCCACGTCGACCCTCGTTGCGCTCTGTAACGGAGACGATACCGAGCATCGCGAGCTCGCTTAAGTGGTCTCGCATCCGACGCGGGACAAGTGGGTCTCGGTTGGCGAGTTCAGTAAACCGCGTGTATCGCGGCCGAACGTCTCGTGATCGAATCGGCGTTTCATCCTCCAATTCGAGCGTCAACAAAGAGTACAGTACCAAGTGTCCGTGCTCGGTAAGTCCGTTGATTCCCTCCTTGATTCGACCACGCTCGAGGGCTCGTCGACCGCGTTTGACGTGTTCTTCTTGGATACGATCCGTGTCGTCGTCGCGGGCTAGGTCACCGGCCTTCATCAGCAGGTCAATAGACTGGCGAGCGTCACCGGCGTCTTTCGCGCCGTAGGCAGCACACAGCGGAATCACCTCGTCTGCGAGGACGCCCTCACGGAACGCGACTTTGGCCCGTTGTTCGAGAATTGCACGGAGGTTTTTGGCGTTGTAGGCCGGGAAGTGAATTTCCTGCTCGCACAGCGAGCTTTTGACCTTTGGAGAGAGGTCGTCGCGAAAGGAAAAGTCGTTTGAGATACCGATGAGTCCGACCTTGGCCACGTCTAGGTTTCCATTCGCGCGTGCGCGCGGGAGTTGGTAAAGAATGCTATCGTCGTTAACGTGGTCGATCTCGTCGAGGACAATAATGATAGTCCCACCGCACTCGTCGAGTTCCTGCCAGAGCATCTCGTAGACCGAGCCGAGTGGGTAGCCCGTCGTGCTAATCTGATTCGACTCGGACCGGAACTCGTTGACGAGACGGGTCGCGATTTGATACGAACTCGTGAGTCCGTCACAGTTCAAGAAGACGACGGTGAGATGGATGTCGTCGTAGTGACTCGCATCCTCGCGGAGGTGGCCGAGCAAGTACCGCGACGCGGCAGTCTTCCCCACACCGGTTTTCCCGTAAAGGAAGATGTTGTTCGGCTGTTCACCGTTGATAACCGGTTGAAGAGCTGCCTGAAAGGTACGGAGTTCCTCGTCACGCCCCACGAGTTCCTCGGGTTGATAGTCCTCACGAAGAGCGTCCCGGTCCCGATAGATCTCGGTATCCCGCTCGAACAGGGGCATAGTAACACGATTAGACCACATTGTTGATAAAACCACCGTGTCCGGAGTGTCCGCTGTTCTGTTTGTTTATATACTAGGCGGGGGACACACCCCCTCCACTTTGTCCGCTGTTCTTGGTATCAAAGGTGTACCAGTAAGTAGACGGAAGCATATGATTAAGGCAATCTTTATACCCATACTTGTTAAACCATATCCGTAGTGGAACTAATCTAATAATATACAAGGTATCAACTAACTTTATTCAGCGGAGATTACCCAAACAACCGACACAAAAAAGCGTTTCTTCGTCGGGGGATACCCTCTCAACCCGAGAACAGCGGACAAAGTGGTGTGAGTGTTCGTCTTCCCGACTACGAATTTCGACTCCGGTCACCGATATTTCGAGTTACCAATCGCTATTTCGTTCAGGCTGTCTCATTCAAATCAGTTGTACCCATCTCACGCCTCGAACTGCGGACATGGTGGTGTCTATGTCAACAAGTCTGATGTTGAGCTATCACTCGGGGAGAACCCGAATAGAGCAATCGAATTGTCTATCCAATCTTTCACTCGCCTCTCATCTTGTCGTGGAGTATCCCACTACTATGCCCTCTTCCTCGGATTAACTGCGGACAAAGTGGTGTTGGTGGTCCGTCCACAGCAGAGTTCGATAGTTTCAACGAAATACCTTGTTGACCCCGAGGCGTGGTAGTTAGAACAACGACCGATAGCCGAACCCGTGTCCAGTTGTCCACGTGATTTCATGGTCTTCGCCAGTGTGGACTGTCTCGACAGTTGTCGCCACCGACCGTACGCCATCGGCAAGGCCTTCCCATCCAAGTGTATATCTCCCATGCGAACCGAGTTCTGTGGACTCACGGAAAGGCGGGCTATCGGTAATGCGTCCTGTGGGGAGTTTGAATGTGGCATTACCGTTGTCAAGTTCGACATCGACGCGTGATGACGAATCGGCTGCTGTCGTTCCCGTGAGTCCCGGGTTTTCGATGCGCGCTGACCCCGTCTCCATACCAACTTTGAGGTAATGCGTCCGAAGAGGTTCTGTGACGAGGTGGAACGGGTCGGCAACGTACGTCAAATTACGATTGTCGGCGGCGGCCCACAGGAGGTGTCGGTAACGCGTCTCGTCAGATTTAGTCTCAACGCGGTACGTCACGGCCGCCGAGTCAACGCTACAACTGCCATCGAATGCGTCTTCATCATCGTATTGTTTCGACATGTTCTTGGTGTCGGCTGTGACGAACCCGTCGTATGTCGGGTCTCCGGTACCGAATACCCCGGCGTCACCGTACCGGTCAGTCATCTTCTGGACGTACTCACGGAATTCGTCTTCGCCCATCAGCAGCTGTTTTTTGTCTAACGAGAGCGTGTTATAACTGCCGCCACCGCTCTTTGTCATGATGTCGTCATCTGTCGCTGTGGCAACTCCGACGAGACCACTGGACGCTACCGTTCCGACACCGATTGTTTTGAGGACCGTTCGTCGGGTGCTGGAGGTTTCGTTAGGGGACACACACAAACTATCTCGCCATAATGTTAAAAAATTACCACAAATTCTCTCCCGTTTACAGCTTCAGAGAGCGGTTTGATTCGGGTCAGTTCCTACCTAGAGGTACCCCTGAACATACTCTCGAACATATCTTGGAAACTAGTTTCTCTTCACCGATTACGTGTCGGCTTCGAACCCTTACGGGCGTAACTATCGGGTAAGCGTGAGAGATGGCGCAGGTTATAGCGCAACTGACCAGTGTTGCTACTCCCAAGCGGTGAACTCAGCGAGGTCTCAGTTGGTTAGTCTGGCGGAACCAACGCCGAAGCGACGATCTCGACACAGTCGCCCGTAGTCAGCACAGGTGCATAGTCCATCTCCCCATCGACGCCAGCTTTCAGCAAGAAGTCGGTGAGCCGCCAGATGTTGTACAGCAGCACGGCGAACACGAAGTAGAATAGCCGGACGCAATAGTCCTTCGAGGAGGTCTTCGCGAGGAAATCGCCTCTTGATGGATCTGTACTCGTTTTCGATCTGCCATCGTCGACTATACCGACGACAGAACGTCTCAGCTTTGTCGGGTACGACTCGGAGATTCGTCGCAAAGACAGTCGTTCCTTCGCCGCTCGCCGACGGCACGTACAAGAGTCACATCGGATGCGATCCCGCCTCGACGTGGACGGAGGCCGGCTCAACAGCTACCTCTTGGTCGTCGTCGTCCATCCGCTTGAGTACGTCCCGCTTGGAGCTGGTGTTCCGTTTCGGGATGAGGTAGTTTCCATTCAGGTTCGAGAGCGTCTGAAACACTCCCATCGAATCGAACTCCCGATAACAGAGCACCGTCTCGACAGGGATGCTTTCTGCCTTTAAGTGACCGGGCAGCTAATGTTCGATATGTCTCGCATCCAGTTGCAGGTCAATGGCCTGCCGATGGATGATTGGCTAGCCGACACCTCGACCGAGTTCCCGGACGCGATGGGTTCACTATAGTAGCGTTTGCAAGTCATTGTACACTAGATCGACCGCTGTCGTGTGATTGGATGTGTCACCAGTTACAAACGCTACTATCGGAGAAGAGCCAGTCATTCCTGCTGCTTCCACATTAACTATTCATATAACTAACAAACAATATTTGATGCGTGTCGCAGCTTTCAGCGATTTCACTGGCCCAAATAGCATTTCGATTATCGATCGGCCAATACCTGAACCCGATAGACATGAGGCTGTGGTCGAAGTCGAGGCGTGTGCGATCAATCGTCACGACCTCTGGATTCTCGAAGGTGATTCAGCGGTGATAGATACGAGCGACCTGCCGTTCGTTAGTGGTCTTGACCTTGCAGGAACTGTCCAGAACATCGGTGAAGACGTTACTGGCGTCGAGTCCGGTGACCGTGTAGTACTCTGCCCGAACGTAACGTGCGGGACATGTCGCTACTGTCGGGAGGGTCCGGAAAATCTCTGTGAAAATCACTCGCTCTATCACGGAGGACTTGCCGAGGCTGCCCGGGTACAGGCTGACCGTCTCGTCCCCCTTCCGGATTCCGTGAGTACGGTTGAAGCGGCCGCTCTGCCGACAGCCTACATGACCGCGTACCATATGCTTCGCCGACTAGAAACCGGACCGACTGACCTCGTGTTTATTCCCGGTGTGACTGGAGGTGTCGGGGTCGCCGGTGTGCAACTCGTAGCCTCCCTTGGTGCCCACAGCATCGGGACGTCTTCGTCTCAAGTAAAACTCGACCGCCTCAAATCGCTCGGCCTTGACTACGCAATCAAAAGCACTGACCCAAACGAGATTGAGGATGCGGTCACTAACATCGGCTCGGTTGACGGTGTGCTTAACCACCTCGGAGGAGAGTACACCCAGCTTGGGTTGGATGTATTGCGTCGTGATGGCCGGATGGCGGTCTGCGGGCGGACAGCTGGTAATAAATCTGTAATCGACATCCCTGATCTATTCCTCGGCCACAAACGCGTCATCGGGAGTACAATGGGAACGCAGCGTGACTTGGAGACCCTGATAGGACTGGTTGCATCCGGTTCTCTCACACCGGAGATCGACGAAACCTACTCGCTTGAGGATACTGAAGCGGCGTTCGTGGCGATGCAGGACCGCGAGAGCGTCGGAAAGCTCGTTGTCACCCCCTAGTTCATTCTTTCTAAATAGAACGGTCAGAATAGAGGTTACCCATACGTGACGCTCAGTCCACTATCAACAGAAATGATTTGACCAGTCGTCCACTTGACATCACGGTTCACTAAGTAAGCGATCCAGTCTGCTATGTCTTTTGAATCACCGCGTCGTGATGACGGAATCTAATCGCGCTCTTGAGCCTTCTTGTTGCTCCTTGAAGACACAACCTCGGAGGATGGTTTTGATGCGTGCATTCTGTTCCCAGTAGCTGACTATGAAACGGGTGCAGTACCGCAGTTCCCCTTATCACTCAGAAAACGTTTCTATAGTAGCGTTTGCAAGTCATTGCACACTCGCTCGACCGCTGTCGTGCGATCGGCTGTGTCACCAGTTGCAAACGCTACTATAGCTCACCTTTCTAACCGTTCGAAAATCACCGGACGCTACCCTAATCAGTTAGTCACTGAATGAAATGAAGGCACGCATCAGATCCCAAACTCCGAAACTGTGGTTCTCCTCATCTCGATTCAATAATATCGTCGTATGAAGTTTATACTGTACAACGCTGAGAGGACCGGAAACAGCGGACATCGTGGTGTCCAATCGGATTTTTAGTGTGATACTTGTGTGGGTGACTCATGCTACCGCGTGTATCCGATAAGTTATCCGTCTTCGTCTCTGAATAAGACTGTGAGTGAAAATCAAGGGCGTCGAAATCTTCGAATGCCCAACGACAACGAACTGTTCGCAGTCGTCACTGAGCACAACGGTGGTAATCACGTTCGAATCCGCTGTGAGGACGGAGAGAACCGAATGGGACGCATTCCCGGCCGGATGAAATACCGAACGTGGATTAACGAGGGCGACGTCGTGCTCGTCGAACCGTGGGACTGGCAGGACGAGAAAGCCAACATCGAATGGCGCTACACCGGCGAAGACGCGGACCAACTCCGACGCGAAGGCCACATCCAGTAACCATTCTCTCGAAAGGGGAGTTTATCTTAATAGCTCGCTGAGACGTGCGTCTCGAATTGTAGACCGACATCGCTGACTGCTTGTCGCCGGTTGTTACTTACTTAGAGAGCACCAATCTCGTCAATCGAGCGAGTAGCTCTCACTACATGCCCATGCACGTCGTCGAATTAACCGAACCCAGGAACTTCGAGCACAGCAAACGTCCACGGCCTACCCTAAATTCGGGCGAGGTACTCGTCCAAATCAGACACGTCGGTATCTGCGGCTCGGACGTACACTACTTCGAGCACGGCCGTATCGGCGACTACGTCGTCGAATCACCGCTCATCTTAGGCCACGAGAGCGCCGGCGAAGTGGTCGAAGTTGGAAGCGGCGTCGACCATCTCAGCTCCGGCGACCGTGTTGCCCTCGAACCCGGAATCCCCTGCGGTGAGTGCGCCCGATGCCGCGCGGGGACGTACAACCTCTGTCCTGACGTGGTGTTTATGGCTACACCGCCGGACGACGGTGCATTCGCGGAGTTCGTCTCGTGGGATGCTGATTTCGCTCATCGGCTCCCGGAACCTGTGTCAACGCGTGCCGGCGCACTCTGTGAACCACTCAGCGTTGGCATCCATGCGACCCGGCGAGGCGAAATCGGTCTCGGAGATACTGTTCTCGTCACCGGTGCTGGTCCTATCGGGATGATGGTACTCAAAGCGGCCCGCGCGGCTGGTGCCAGCGATGTCCTCGTTTCCGATGTCGTCCCGTCGAAACTCGACCGCGCGCGAAACGCAGGTGCAGCAACCACGGTAAACGTCGCCGACGAAGACCTGACGGACGCAGTAGCAGCGTTCACTGACGGCGAAGGCGTCGATGTCGTTGTCGAGGCATCCGGTGCAGCGGCGGCTATCGCCTCGACTACCGAGGTGGTTCGACGGGGTGGGACGATTGTCTGTATCGGACTCTCTCAGAACGACGATATCCCAATCGCGACCAACGAACTCGTCGACAAGGAACTCGACCTCCGTGGGTCGTTCAGATTCAGGAACACGTACCACACTGCTATTTCGCTTCTCGAACAGGGAGCTATCGAGGTCGAAGATATCATCGACTTCGAGATGTCGATGCGTGACCTCACCGACGCGTTTGAGCGGGCACAAGAACCCGACGTAGTCAAAGGGATAGTTGCGGTCCCTTCGGAGTGAGCCTTTCTGGCCGCTTCGAACAGCGGACATTGTGGTGTTGTCTCTGCCGGAATCGGTCACTCAAACACGTCGACGAAGCGGGGGTCAGAAAGCGTTCGCAACGCCGATGGTGTGAGCCGAAATACCGCTTCTGGAGTCCCCGCGGCGGCCCATATCTCTTCGAATGTGTCGAACGTCGGATCGGCGAGTACGGGGCACTCAGTTGCGTGACAGGTGGGTGGCACGCCGCCGATGCTCCAACCAGTCGCGCGTTTCACCTCGGATGCACCCGCGCTTTGGACTGCATCCGCCTCGACGCCGAACTCGGCACCTAACGCGGCTTCATCGACGCGATTGGCTCCGCTCGTGAGGACAATCACTGTCTCGTCGCCGACGCGCATCACGATGCTCTTGACGATTTGCGCAACGTCGCACCCGATTGCTGCCGCCGCATCGCTCGCCGTCTTCGTTCCTTCAGGGAACTCTTCGATGGCCGCTTCGAAGCCGTGGGCCTCCTGTACTTGCGTGGTGAACTGTCGCGCCGTGGGATGCATACGCACCGCTTCTGCGGCTTCCGATAAGAACGTTCGCCGCCGGGCAGGATTTGTATCGGGATAATGTCGGCTCTCACAGATGTAATTTCGAATAAAATTTCGTGTCTGGTTCGAGTTTATTGTTCAGCGATTGCTGCTTCGATTACGAATTTAGGCGGTGTAGGTCCACTTCTGCAGGGTTGCAGAGGTGGAACCTGACTCGGAGGTCCAGATGACGCGGATGGTTTCGCCACCAGTTAACGGGTTGCTGGAGGTCGTAACATCTGCGCTGTCACCGGCATTGATTGTATCGTCTGTCCACGAGACTGTAGCACTCGAGTCGACGCCGTCACCGGTAACCGAGACTCGGTCTGCATCGATAGGGTCACCACTCTCGTGGGTGATTGTCACCGTTTCTGCTCCGTCGTAGTCGAAGCTGAAACTCGCCTGCGGTGCCGAGTTGCCGACTTGGTCGCCGAGACCGAGGACGAACGTCCCAATGACGGCGGCGAGGATGACGGTAATCGCGACCATCAGGATGACCCCGATGACCGGCGAAACTGCACGTGACTCTGTGAAGATTCTCTTGATGTTCATGATGTTTCTCCTAGGCACGTCGGGCGACAGACGGTCGTTCAAAAAATGTGAATCGACACTTGGGTAGTCTGGCGCTCGAAACCTTATGGTTATCAGAACGTTCTCCATAGATATAAATTCACGCTGAGAGATCATTTCACTCGTCATGGGCACCGACTGATGACCTCCCGACTCGCGGCGCTGTGGCTCCGTGGTAGATGTAGTTGCGTTTGCAACTGGTGACACAGCCGACCGCACGACAGCGGTCGGTCGAGTGTGTACTGACTTGCAAACGCTACTATAATTCGATTCGAACGTTCAGAGGTGGTACTCGCGACTATCTGGATGGTACTGGTAACTGGTGAGATACTGGTAACTGGTGAGATACTGGTAACTGGTGAGATACTGGTAACTGGTGAGAGTGTGACCGAGGTGTGGGTGTCGTCTGGGCACCCTATGCTCGGCGGAACCGTCGGCACCGTCCGGTCATCTGTACGCCACGTCGATGTCCGTGGCCGTCACGTACACTCGTTCCGTGTTCACAGAACAGGTCAACGTGTCCCCCGAGATGGGACCGCACGTGACGCCGTCGCGCGCCTCGAAGGTCCGTCGCCACGCTTCTGCGCGGGGCGACGTAATCGAGATATCCACGTCGTGGGGTGTGTTCTCGGCGACCACGACGCGAGCGTCTTTTCGAACCGTCACGACTCTCATCGTCCCCTCGACGCCGCTCGGGCCGCTTCCCTGCTGGAGGTTGACGATGGGAAGGACGACGCTTCGGTTCGAGACAAGCAGTCGTGGTTCGCTAGCCATCACGACACCATCGCCGTCGTCGCGGACGACCGCACCGTTGACGTAGACGAGTTCCGTCCCCTCGCCGGACCGATAGACGAGGGGCCTGACGGTTTGCGTCTCCGAGAACGAGTCTCCACCGGCATCTGTCCCGTTCACTGTGACAGTTATCGGCTCACCGAGAGCGAATTGACCCTCGGTGAGGCGGAGACGCGTCGACCTACTTGGGGCGTCGTTCCGGACGAGGTCGTCGACGTTGTCGGCTAGCGACTCCATTCCGCGCTCGACGTTCGAGACGCGCTGGTGGTCCTCGATGTCCGCGATGGCTGGATACACCGTCATGGAGACGAGGACGATTGCCAGCATGACCACGCCGAAAATCAAGGCGAATCCCATCGTTTCGGACACCGCTCTGTCGTCAGTCACGGAGGACCACCCCCTCGGATGTCCCCGAATCATACTCGATGTCGACAGGACCACCGCGGACGGTACCTGATTCTATCGGCGTTTGCGACTGGAACCTGACTCTCACCACGACGTCCGGGTCGGAACTCTGAAGCGTGAGTTGGTACAGGTCACCACCGATGGGTGAGACGGTAATCGTGTATCGACTCCCGACCGCCCGATCCGGGAGGTCACTCCGAAGGCTGACCGAACTGCCTGTCTGGCTTGCGAGTCCATCGACGGTAGTCAGGTCGTTTGCGAGTCGGTTGCCGACGACGTCGAGTTGCGAGCGGACGCCGCGTTCTTGTTGGTCGGTTACGAGGCCACCGACGCCGAACACCAGTGTCGACACGAGAATCGATACGACACCGAGCAGCATCACGTAGTTCAGCGCGATGGTGGTGGCGCGGTCAGTCATCTGTCTCACCCGGGACGATTCGAAGCTCTGTCGTGTTGTACATCAGCTGTGGCGTCTCGTATGTTACCGACACGTTCGTCGAGTAGATACTCGGCGAGACGGTCGGCCCTCCGGCGGCGTACCGCGTGTCGTTCGTGACGCTCGTATCGACTTCCTGTTCGTACGTGCCTTCGCCCAGACTCCCGTTTTCGTAGGAGATGCTGTACGGACCGGAAACCCCGTCAGCGAACCTGGGGAACGAACACGCCCCGTCGTCCATCGTTCCCGCGGAGAGGTTGACGACGGCTGAATCGGCTGCCACGTGGCAGGTGTCCGTGCCGCTCGGTGCGACGACGGTCATCTCGATTTCCGAGCCGTCCTCCGTGAACGACGCTCGCCACGTGTCACTCCCGTCGTCCGCGACGATTTCGAAGCACCCGCTCGAACAGTCCGACGACAGGCTCGTTCGCGAGACGTTCATCCGGTAATCTCGCGTCTGTGTGACCGACGATGCGAGCGTCCAGTTTTCGGTCCCGGTCGCGTCAGAGAAATCCCGAGTCGTCGTCTGTTCGATTCGGGAACCCCGCTCCATACTCCTGTAGTTGACCGACGTGCTGACTCCTTCTCCTGCGCTTCCGCGAGCGGCCACCGCGTCCCAGTCGTTCACGGCGGTTTTGAGGGCGTCTTTGAGGTCGGCGTAGGAGGTGTTGTTACGGCGGTTGACTGACTCGACAGTGCCGCCGACACCGCGGCGAACGCTGTGTTCGAACCGGATGGCGTCCCGTCCGTCGTGGACGTCGGTGCTTTCCGTCGCGAGGGTCTCGGTCTGCGCTGCCCCGTTCAGAACCAGCGCCAGCGACAGGACGAGCACCGCGATTGCGAACGCCCCCACGAGGAGGAGTTGAGCGCGGTCACGGCCGCTAGCGGTGTCTCGAACCATCGGATTCAGACGGACCATACGACCACCTCCACGCGGACAACGTTGTAGACGGGACTATCAGGGGCGGCGTCCGGCGCGTAGAAGGACTCCTCCGGCACCGATTCGAGCGTCGTATTCGTCGAGTTACCGGATGCGTCGAGCAACGCGTCGTCGTCGTACAGCGTGACCGTTCGCGTCGCCCGAACGGCGTCGTCACTCGGTGTCCCCTGTCGGACCATCGGTACTCGCTCTTGTTCTCCGCTCGCGTTAGTGTAGACGATGTCTACGTTGAACGTGACGGCGCGGTCCCCGAACGTCTCGTTCAGTAGCTCTCCGAACGCCGTCGGCGGGCCGCCGGCGACGTAGTACCGCTCGTCTTCCGTCCTGTGGAACGCCCCGTCTGACTCGTCCCAGTACAGAAGCGTCGACCGGAGAGAGCCGTTGGCGAACGCGGCGTCGAGTACTCCCACGGCGACGCCGTGTTGCTGTTCGGGAACCTGTTGACTCGCAGTACTCGCCGTAAGCGGGGTGATTCCGGCCGCCTGCGTGACGAAGACGACGCTCCCGAGGAGGAGCAACGCCGCTGCGACCGATTCCAGTGTGAATGTCTGTGCGCGGTCCGTCATATTACCACACCCTCACTTCGAGAATCGCCGGCTGGTCGTCGACCATGACGGTTCGGCGTTCGACCGCAACCGAGCGCTGCTCCTGTGGGACCGCCGGTCCGACGGTGAGTGGGTCACTACCGCAGGCACCGACGTCGCCGCCGTTATAGCAGAGTATCTCCGTATCGGCGTCACCAGAGACGTTCCACTGGAGAGTAGCATTCACTTGGTACGTCTGGTCGACACCGACTTGGTCGGAAAGTGGGTCGCCCGTCGAGAACGGACAGCCGCTCCCACCGGTGCCGACGAAGAACGCGCCGGTACATTCCACGCTGAGGAATCCTGGGTCACCCTCCGCGACGAGAAGCGAGTCCGCGAGCGTCGACGAGACTCGTTCGGCCACGAGCGGTGTCTCCTGGTCATCGTATGGCGCGAGCAGTTGCGGCATCGCGGCGATGACGAAGGAGAACGCAAAGAGGAAGACGACGATACCGAGAACGAAGTCGATGTTCGTCTGTCCGCGGTTCTCACCTGACCCCCTGAAGCGGCCACGCAAGCTCATCCGACCACCACCCAGACGAGAAGGGAGATAGTGAGCAGTCCAACGATGTACTTCGCGCCCGAGAGGACTCGCGCATCACGCATGTAGCCGCTGACGAGGCCTGTGACGACCGCCTGCAACGTCACTGCGTGGAAGAACAGAAGCGACAGTAGATTCGCGTCGACGGTCGCCGTGAACGACTCGCTCGCACTCGTCGTCCCTTGCTGGGACGACAGTTGGGCGAGGACATCGATAAAGCGAACTTTCAGGATAGCCATGACGCCGAGAAGCGTCAGGTACGTCATCAGGACGATGACTACCTGCATGCGCGTTTGAGAGCGCCGTTCCCGTTCGATGTCGTCTCGGTTCTCTGCGGCTTGTGCCGCCGTCGTCAACACCGACGAGATCTGGCTGGACGCCTCCTGCGCTTTGGTAATGAGCTTGATGGTGCGCGCCAGCGCCGGAAGCTGGTACTTGTTGTTGAACACGACGAGCGATTCAGAGATGTTCATCCCGTAGCTGCTTTTCACGTAGATGACTTCGAGTTCCTCCGCGAATCGACCCGAGGAGGTATCCGCGACTGTCCGAATCGAGTCCAGTAGCGTGAGTCCCGTGTCGTTCGCACTCGAAAGCTTCCGGAGGGCCTCCGAGAGGTTGTCGAGGATGCCGTATCGCGAGCGGATGTTCCACTCGTAGAAGACGACGTTGGGGTCGCCGGCTACGAACAGCGGGAGGTACATCGAGACGAACGCTCCCCCAACCGAGTACGCGATGAGACCGAGCAACGACGTTTGCACCACGCTCGTCGCGACAGCCAGACTCACCAGCCCCATCGCGGTCGGTGCCTTTAGCGCGAAGT
>NZ_JBZRPK010000199.1:0-1866 GCF_058382125.1 Haloferax sp. s1 | reverse complement strand
GTGGGAACAATGTCCGGACTGACGGCGACGTCGTTGGCGACAACGGCGTGGCCGTGACTGAAGGCAACGATTCGGCCGCAGTCGACGGAGGTGAAAACCAATGAGCGAGACTGAGACCGGAAACGACGGTATCAAGCTCGTCATGGCCATCATCCGCCCCGACAAGCTCGCCGACGTGAAGACCGCACTCGCCGAAGTCGGCGCGCCCTCGCTCACAGTGACGAACGTCTCCGGGCGCGGCTCACAGCCCGCGAAGAAAGGCCAATGGCGCGGCGAAGAGTACACCGTCGACCTTCACCAGAAGGTCAAAATCGAGTGCGTCGTCGCCGACATCCCGGCTGGCGACGTGGTCGACGCTATCGCGGAGGCCGCCCACACAGGCGAGAAAGGAGACGGGAAGATATTCATCCTGCCCGTCGAGGGAGCCGTCCAAGTTCGAACCGGCAAGGAGGGGAGTCCAGCAGTCTGAGCACAACAACGAATGGTACTCCTGAGTCCCTAACCGGACGGTAGTCTCCCCTTTTTTTCGACTCGCGCGAGCGCACACCCGTCGAGGGTGTCAGTTTGCCCGAGTCATTCGTATTAGTAAACTGACACTACATGCGTAGGATAGTCTGGCAACATTTGTCCAGTTAGTCCGCGACTTACGCCCTTATATATCTCATATCCCATTGTAAAGCGAACATACGACCCCAGTTTTGGAAATAAATGGACAATTGTCAACGCAAACTATTATGTACTCACATGTGGATACAATCTTCCATGATTCGCGAGACATTCGGTCGCGAATCGAGCACCAACATGAACGACTGTCCACTTGAACTCCCGTTCGAATCGCATATCGGAGGAATCGTATGCTGACCGCACTTCAGGCAGACCTCGCCTCGGTCGTCGAGGGCGTGAATCTCGTGTGGGTCCTCACCGTCACGTTCCTCATCTTCTTCATGCACGCCGGCTTCGCCATGCTCGAAGCCGGGCAGGTGCGTGCGAAGAACGTCGCAAATCAGCTCACGAAGAACCTCCTGACGTGGAGTATCGGCGTCATCGTGTTCTTCCTCCTCGGTGCGGCCGTCTCGGCAATCGTCGCCGGACTTACCGGCGGCCCGGCAACGACCGTCGCAGACGCCTTCATGGGTCTCTACGCACCCGACGCCTCGGCGACGACCGCGTGGGTCGATTGGCTCTTCGGTGCCGTCTTCGCCATGACCGCCGCCACCATCGTCTCCGGTGCAGTGGCGGGCCGCGCGAGGCTTCGTGCGTACCTGACCTACACCATCCTCATCGCGGGTGTCATCTACCCCGTCGTCGTCGGCGTCACCTGGGCCGGTGGCTTCCTCAACGGTCTCGGCTTCCACGACTTTGCCGGCGGCATGATTGTCCACGGAATGGGCGGCATCGCTGGTCTCACCGCCGCGTGGATTATCGGCCCGCGCATGAACCGCTTCAACGCCGACGGCAGCGCGAACGTCATCCCCGGCCACTCCATCACGTTCGCCGTCCTCGGGACGCTCATCCTCGCGTTCGGCTGGTACGGCTTCAACGTCGGTACCGCCGCTGCACCACTCGCGTACAGTGACGGCGGCGTGACCCTCGGCTCGTTCGCCTACGTCGGACGGGTCGCGCTCGTGACCACCCTCGGCATGGCCGCGGGCGCACTCGGCGCGGGCGGCGCCGCGTTCTACCAGCCCGGCAAGGTCGACACGCTCTACGTCGCAAACGGCGCTCTCGCCGGTCTCGTCGGCCTCACCGCCACCCCCGACGTCGTCGTCTCGCCCCGCCCCCTCGTCCTCCGGCTTCACGCCGGCGCACATCTTCCAATCGTCCTCGGGCTCGTCGTCAGCCGCCGCCGCATCCACGCCGTCTGGG
>NZ_JBZRPK010000201.1:0-1888 GCF_058382125.1 Haloferax sp. s1 | reverse complement strand
CGCGCAAGTCGGTCCACGCCGGACATGAGCGCGGGACTCGGCTGATTGAGAAGCGAGTCGTCGACCGCGTGAACCGCAGCATCGACGCCCCACTCGCGCGCTTCGAACGCGTCGGGGTCGCCGCGTTCACCTTTGCCGCACGGGTGGAGCACCACGTGGGCCGGGTCGGCGGCCGCAACGTCGTCGGCGTCGACTTCTCGTGCCCGTTCACCGGCATCGAGGAATGGGTAGGTCCCACCAGCAGCGCGGACAACGTCCGGAACCCAGTTTCCTGCAGCCATTGGTGGGTCGGCCCACTCTTCGCAGTAGACGGTCGGACGAGAGTAGTCGTCGACAGCCGCAGCGACGCGGTCGAGGTGCGTTCGGCAATCGTCGGCGAGCGCCGCGCCGGCGGTTGCATCGCCAGCGGCATCGCAGACGACGGGAAACGAGTCGAGCACGTCGTCGAGCGTCTCGGGAGCGACGTGGACTACGTCGAAACCGCGCTCTCGTGCCTCCGCTGTGACATCCGTCTGGAGGTCGTCGGCGGTGCAGAGTGTATCCGGGTCGAGTGCTTCGATTCGCTCGAAATCGGGGTTCAACCAGCCGCCGACGGCAGGCCGGTCCAGCGAGGAGTGAACGGTCGCCCCGACGACGCGGGACGCGAGTCCAGCGGCGTCGAGAATGGCTGTCGCACTCGGGGCGAGAGAGACGATTCGAGGGGTCCCGGACATACGTACGAGTCAAGAGGTTCTTCCGTGAAAAATAGGTGTCGCGTCCGGTTCGCAGGCTTTGTAACCGAATTTCGTACAAACCTCAATTGACCCGTGTGACCGGCTCACACGTGCAAATATCGCCACCGGCCCGAGCGATACCAAACCATTTATGCGTTCGTCTGCGGTCCTTCGTGTTACGGACCGCATCCGGGATTCTAGTCACCTCTAATCCATCTCCCGGAGCACCCGCCGTCGTATCCATGAGTGAACGAATCTGGACCCGAAACCCCGGCGCACAGGAACGAGAACAAAAACAGCAGAACGGCCGACAGCAGTCCGAAAGCGAACAGGAATCCACCAAGGGTGACACCCTGAAGTGTCCCGAGTGTGGCGGCCACGTCGTCACCGACGACGAACACGGTGAGACCGTCTGTAACGACTGTGGTCTCGTCGTGACCGCAGACTCCGTCGACCGCGGCCCGGAATGGCGCGCGTTCGACGCCCGCGAGAAGGACGAGAAGTCTCGTGTCGGTGCTCCGACCACCAACACGATGCACGACAAGGGGCTTTCGACGAACATCGACTGGCGCGACCGCGACGCGTACGGGAATTCGCTCGGCGCTCGCCAGCGACAGAAGATGCAGCGCCTCCGCAAGTGGAACGAGCGCTTCCGTACCCGCGACTCCAAGGAACGCAACCTGAAGCAGGCGCTCGGCGAAATCGACCGGATGGCGTCCGCGCTCGGTCTCCCCGAGAACGTCCGCGAGACCGCGTCTGTCATCTACCGTCGCGCCCTCGACGACGACCTGCTCCCCGGTCGCTCCATCGAGGGTGTCGCCACGTCGTGTACCTACGCCGCTGCCCGTATGGCCGGCGTGCCGCGCTCGCTCGACGAAATCGCTGAAGTCTCGCGCGTCGAAAAGAGCGAAGTCGCTCGCACCTATCGCTACATCGCGCGCGAACTCTCGCTCGAAGTCAAGCCCGCGGACCCCGAACAGTACGTCCCGCGATTCGCCAGCGAACTCGGGCTTTCCGACGAGTCGAAGATGCGTGCTCGCAAACTCCTGAAGAACGCCAAGGAAAAGGGCGTCCACTCGGGTAAGTCGCCGGTCGGTCTCGCCGCCGCTGCAGTCTACGCGGCCGCGCTTCTCACCCACGAGAAGACGACGCAGGCCGCCGTCAGCGACGCTGGC
>NZ_JBZRPK010000200.1:0-1888 GCF_058382125.1 Haloferax sp. s1 | reverse complement strand
GTGGGTCAGCGTGTGTGCCTGGCCGACGGTGGGTTGGGAGCCAAGAGGCGGTGAGAACAGGGGGAACGTCGAACCCAGGATGGCCGCGACGAGGAGAATGTCCCGCCAGTTGTCTCGGAACGTGCTCATCGGGCCACCCCCTCGAACTTGTACCAGCGAAGGAGCGTCACGTTGAGCATGTAGGTGTTCATCAGGTCGGCGGTGAGACCGAAGACGAGGACCGTCCCGATAGCGGCGAGCAGCTGAATACCGAACAGCGTCGCCGTGATGGTCATGACGACCATCGCCGCGATAGATGTGAGCGTCATAGTCACACCAGTTCGCATGGCGCGGGCGGTGGATTCGTAGAAGTCACCGGACCGACGAAGGATGTGGTTGTTCAGGAGAATGTCCGAGTCGACCGAGTAACCGATGAGCATGAGCAGTGCTGCGACGGTCCCGAGCGACAGTTCGATGCCGAGGAGATTCATCAGCGCCACCGGAATGACGATGTCGGAGAACGCCGAGATGACGACGGCGATAGAGGGAACGAACGACCGGAACATCGCGAACACGAGCACGCTCATGCCGACGAACGCGACGGCGACGCCGCCGAGTGCGAGCAGTTGCGTGTCGGACCCGAAGCTCGCCGAAACGGCGTCGATAGAGCGGACTTCGTAGCCCGCTGCCTCGGCTTGCTGTTCGAGTTCGGTCGTCGATGCACTGCCGGACTGGAAGGTCACGACGTACGTCCCGTCTGCGGCGACAGAGCGAATCGACTCAGGAGGGGTATTGAAGGCTGTAGAGACTTCCTCTTGCGGGGCATCCGTTGCGATACGGAGTTCAGTGCCACCGGTGAAATCGACGCCCGGGTCCACCGGTGCACCAGTCGCAGCGTACCACCCTCCGATGACCAACAAGGCCACCGCGAGTACCGCGAGGGGGACAGCCGCGAGTTGGCGATTCGTGTACCGGGTGTAGTCTACCTCCGGTACCGTAAACTCAACCATGGGTTGCGGTCCTGAGCGATGCCGAATAAGGTTTCTTATCCGCGATAGGATTTCCCCGAGGGTCGGTCTGACGAGGCGGTAACGAACCCGCGACAACCCCATAGTCATTGAACAATAATCGTGAGCTATGGCGACCGAATCGACGGCGACGAACGTCGTCGTCTCCTTTCCGGACGAACTCAGTGCGTGGGGTTACGACCAACTGACCGCCGACCGCTTCGTGAACTACCTGAAACGGGTCCACGAGGAAGCGGTTCCGGGCGACGAATGGGAGGAGTTCCTCGATGTCGGGTGTTGTGGTGACGCGCTTACACTGACACTCCGCGTCGAAGCACTCGAACCGGAAGGAGCGACGACACTCGGCGAGGAAACCGAAATCGAGTTCGTCGAACGCGAGGGGACCGTCAACGGCGGCTGGTGCGTCCAGAGTGCCGACGGTCCCAAATCATCGACCGCAAATCAGCGATAGCGAAGCGTTAGACTGGCGTTCCGACGCGACTTAGGGCATGTATCGAACCGCGACGACACCCGGTTGGGAGCGAATTTCGACGCGATTGACTTCGAGTCTGGCGGCCCGCGAGAGCAGTCCCTCGCGGTCGTCGAGGATGTCTTCGACGGCCTGTTCGGTCATGTCGTCGGGGACAGAAAGGACGTGAATCTCACCGATTCCCGCCCGCTCTTTCCGGACGAGTTCGCCGTCGGGGTTGTCGCTGGCGATATTTCGTGAGTTGGTCGTCGGCGACTCCGACGAGTGCTCTACGGAGAGAGACCAGCGGGATTCGACCTCCACGAGTTGCCACGAGACGTTCATCGGCGGGGTGGGTGGCCCCGCACCCCGGGCCGCCGCCCCCCCCGGGACCCCCGGGGGTGGACGAAACCCGGGGGCCCCCCCCCGCGCG
>NZ_JBZRPK010000663.1:0-13153 GCF_058382125.1 Haloferax sp. s1 | reverse complement strand
CATCAGTTTCGCTTCCGCCTTCCGCAAGTGTTCGAGAAACGTCGTCTTCGAGACATCGAGTTCGCTGGCCAACTCGCGCGCCGTGATTTCTCGCGGCCAATTGTAGTAGCCACGTTCCCGAGCCAAATTCACCGCCTCGCGTTGTCGCGGGGTGAGCAGTTCCGTCTCCCCCGGGTCCGGTGGTTGCATCGGCTCTGATGCCGGCGAGATTTTTGTGAGCGAGATATCGGCGTTGCGCTCCTCTCGGATTTCGTCGAGCAGTCGGCCGAGTGACGACCGAGTCGTATGCGCGAGGAGATTCCAGGTTTCGACCCCGTCCTCGATTCGATACGAACTATCGACGAGCACGCCGCGGGTCAAGAACGCGGACCCGATACCCTCGTTTGCGACGTACTCGATAAAGACGTCCTGTGTGGCACGTCCGATTGCAGACGGAAGAGCGCCCTCGCTTGCGGCCCCACCAATCGGTTCGATATGGTTGATAAACGAAATCTCGTGTGCGACTTCGATTGCTTGCGTGACGTGCTCGCGTGAGTCCCCGTAAATCGTACAGCGTTCGTACGCCGAGTCACCCTCGACTGCCGCACCGTGGCCGATGAGACCACTGCCTGCTTCGGCCGTGGAGACGATACCCCAACAGTCGGGGTGCCATACTTCGAGCGAGAGGTGAAGGAGTTCTTTCTCGTGTTTCGGTTCGGCCATTGAGTAGTGAACACATGCCTAACAGGAAAATATAGCGTTCGCGGAGCGATGAGAATGAGGACAGCGTCAGCGTCCGTCGATTTCGTCGGCCCAAAAAACGAACCGTGCCGTTCGTTATTAGTTCCCGCCGAGCACCCGCTTGAACAGCGTGAACGTGAGCAGGGTGAAGAACAACCCGTTCAACATCCCCTGACTCGCGGCGAGGACTCGTGCGCCCGGTCCGAGCGGGTTGATGTCGCCGTACCCGACCGTACTGAAGCTGATGTAGCTGTAGTAGACGTTGTCGAAGAGGACTTCGAGCGCGGTCTTATCGACTGCAGTCGGGTCGAAGACGCTCCCTGCTTGCGTCAGGAACGGGCCGCCGGCGGCGTAGAACAACCCGAATAGCGCCGGGAGGAAGAACGTGAACGCGGCGATTCGTGGAAGCCGATTCCCGTAGCCACACGTCACCTGCATCAGGAGATTGAGACCCACGCTCGCGACCTTCTTGCCGCGTGCCCACACGTTCAGCGAATACTCGTTGATGATGATGTCGAAGTTCTTCTTTCGATTGTAGTAGTAGCGCTTGAATTCGAACTCTCGACTCGCGGGCGTGTCACCGACCGCATCCGCGCTGTCCTGTGCTTTCCTGTAGGTCTCCTCGATGATTTCGTGGTCCATCTCGACGGCAAACTGGCCGGTGGCGGTGTTACCGACGAAATCGTGAATCGTCCAGTCGTTCCGTTCGAGATAGCCGTGGTGGTCGCTGAAGTCGAAACAATCGAACTCAGTGAGACAGAAACGGAAGTGGTCGAGCAGTTCGTGTTCGTTCCCGTCGCCTTCGAGTTGGAGGTCGCCGATGGTCGCACGAGTGAAGTCGTACGGCGTCGCCTCACCGGAAACCTGCGAAATCGTGCCACCGCAGATTGTCGCGTCGGTAAAGTCGAGGTACGTGTCGCGCTCGCCGTTACGGACTCGGAATCGTGCAGTTCCGTGAAACACCGAACTGCGGAAGTTCGACTGTTCGTGGAACGTCGTCTCCCAGAACGATGCGGTCGTAAAGTTCGCGGCTTCGAACTCGGCGACATCCTCGAAGACGGCTTCGTTGAAAGAGGCGTTCGCTTCGAGATGTTGCATCTCGCCTTCGAACAGCGCCCCTCGGAACTCCGCTGGCCCGTGGAACGCCGTGCTTCGGAAGCTTGCGTCCTCTTCAAATCTCGCCTCCTTGAATCGCGCTCGGGTTTCGAACGCAACGTTCTCGAACGAGGCATCCCCGCCAAATGTTGTCCCGTCGGCGATGATGTCGTCTTGGAACGTGCTGTCGTCGAAGTTAGCACCGCCGTGGAACGTCGAAAACGAGAGATCGAGTTCGCCGGAGACCTGCAAGCGGTGGCAATCGGTGCGCGCGGTGAACGTCGCACGGTCGAAGTTGACCGCTCCTTTGAACACCGCGTCTTTAAAGTCCGAAAAGCGGAAGTGAGCGAGTTTGTAGTCGGCTTCACCCTCGAACGTCGCTCCTTCGAACGTCACGTCGTCGTGTGTCGTCCGACTACCGCCGTTGAACTCGACCCCGCGGAATTCGGCCAACTGCATGAACCGAACGTGGGCGAAACTCACGTCGTCGTCGAACCGCGCTTCGTCGAAATCTGCCATCTCCTGAAACGTCACGTCGTCGAATCGGGCGTCACCGTCGAACCTGACGTGCTCGAAATCGGAGCCGGCCGTAAACTGCGCTCGTTCGAACGTGACGTAGTCGAACGTCGCCTGTCGGAAACTCGCGTCGTCGCGGAACGTCGCATCGGCGAACGTGATATGGTCGTCTAACACGTGGCTGCTCCCGCTCGTCTGGATATTTCGAAAGTTCGCGGCCCCGTGGAATGTTGTGTCAGCGAAGCTTGTGTCGGCCAAGAACGTCGTTTCGTCGCAGTGAACGTCTCCGTGAAAGACCGCGTTATCGAACCAGACTTCCTGCTCGAAGGTCGCTTCGTTGGTCGTCACCTCGTCATGGACCGTCAGGTGTTGTGCATCGACCGTTCCCGTGAGGACGGCCTCTTTGAGTTTGAGTCGACCGATAGTCGCTTCCCGGAGAATCAACCCCTGTTCGAGTTTGCCGTGTGTGAGGTCCAGTCCCTCGATATTCGCGTGCTGAAAGTTCAGCACGTGGTTGGTCGCTCCGTTGATATCCTGATAGGTCAGCGAGAGGTGCGGAAGGTCCGCGCCGACGTACTCGTTGACGCGGGTATCCGGGGATTGGAGATTGGCACGGAGTTCCTCGACAATGTCGTCCCCGGAGACATCGAGTGTCGTACGTTCGTCTCGGCTCATGTGGAACACACAGTACTCACTTTCGGAGTGGGCTTCGTGTGGACATTCCCACGTCGTTTGTAGGTGTGCGTCCGTCTGTATCGATGGGTCGAACGTGTATCGACACGTAGAGGAAGACATCAAAGCGGGGGTAGATTCATTTCTCGACATGGGTGGAAAGGTTCCTATCGAAATCTCGTGAGAGTGCGCTCGGATGGTCTCGTGAAGGTGCGCTCGGATGGTCTCGTGAGAGTGCACTCGGGCGTTGATTCGAGAGTCGTACTTCGTTCATTTTCAGGGAATGTAATATATATCTTCGGACGACTGTCAGTCGAAGATGGTTCGTCGTTCCCGCTCCGAGAGTTCCGCGTGAATCGCGTTTGGCGAACAGTGTTCGCACTCACGCGCGGGATTGGTGCTTCGGTCGTAGGTCCAGATGGGGTAGCCAAAGAGGAAGAACGCCTCCATCTGGTGTCGTTCGATAATGGCCTCTGCGGCCTCTCCGCAGTTCGGACACCAATCGTCTCCCTCGTTCGGGACCTGAAACGTCACTTTTCGACGGCCGAACCCGGCGTTCGAGTAGGCTTCACGCCGCGACATCTCGATGAGGTCTTCGGCCGGATACGGTTTGGCGTCGACTTCATTGTCGAATCCGGTGTCGGTTTCGACGGTCGAAGCGAGGTACGGCCCGACGTGGACGGTGTTGTCGTAGCCGACGAAGTGGACGGTGATAGTGGCTCCTTTTCCGTCGACACAAACGTCGTGTCCGTGACCGACGAGGTATAATTCGATGTCACGTCGGACCTTTTTGGCCTCGATATCGTGGGTCATCCCCACCGCGTAGACGCCGGTTTCCGGGTCAGTCGTGGTTCCCGACTGCTCCCATCCAAACGTAGAGACATCGTATGCGTCTGCATCTGCTGCGAGCGGCACATCGTCGGAATAGACGTTCTCAGCCCCGGGTGTGGAAACCGCGCCATCGACGGCATCGGTCGCGATAAACACGTCTTCCGCATCAGTAAGAAGCACGTCGCCGTCGACTGATTGAACGTAGCCGTCTTCGAGCGTGCCGCTAATTTCGGTTTCAGCATCTGAGACAGTTTGGGCGCTGCTCACGGGCGTGTGCGTGAAGACGTATTCCGCGTTCTGTACGGTGAGGTCGCCAGTGATACTCTCGGTGGAGATAAACACGTCAGCCGGGTCTCGGAGTTCGACCGGGGGTTGTTCCGAGCCGTTGAGCGTAACGTCTCCGTCGTAGGTGGTGTTAGTGTCGTTCGTCATCGTTGTGGTTTCGTGGTCTGGTTCGTGGTTTCGGTAGCGGGTCCGGCTACGCCAGAGGAGGTCGGTGTAAGGTTCGTCTCCGTGTACAGTGCGAGGTCGTACTCCGGATAGGTGTGGTACGTCTCGTAGCCGTCTCCGGACGAAGCAACGTGAATTGTAGTCCACGCATCGGGACCGAACCGGTAGGCAACCGTCGCGTCGTCAGGGCCGGGGAATGCGTCAAGTGACTTCCCTTCGACCGTCGTTTGCGCGTCGAGGCGGTTGCTTTCGAAGTGGAATTCGTGTTCGGCACCGACGGCTAATGGTGTTTCGTGGGTCTGTTCCGACGGGAGCGGCTTGCACGAACACAGTTCGTGGAAGTCCAACGCCGGGAGACCGACGTAATGAGACTCACCGATAACGGTGAACACCGCGGGTGAGTCCAGCAACGTCTCCGGATGGACTGTCTTGATTTCGACAGACGCCAGATTTGGAACCTCGGTGGTATAGCCGAAGTACAGTGCTGTCGGTGTCTCGGAGGAGTGCGGTGCTGTCGGTGTCTCAGAGGAGTGCGGTACTGTCGGTGATTCGGGGGGTGTTGGAGAGGGCATGATTAGGTGTCGATGAGGATGTCGTAGTTCGGATGGAAGATGGAATTCACTCGCACACCGCGGTAGCGGGGGACTGCGTGCCACTCGATAGTGCGGTACTGCTCGCGATGCTTCCGGACGTAGGCTGTTTCACCGTCGCCGGTCAGTGATTGGCGGTCGCCCGGAGCGAACACGTAGAACTGCTCGATGCGTTCGGATTGCCCGTCCGAATCGATGTCTTCTCGAACCCAGTACGAAAGCTGGTTCGTGAATCCGGCGGCACCGACCGTGTTGATGAAGGCTTTGTGATGCTGCGGATACCCGTCGGGAGAGTAGCCCCACGTCACGACGACGCCCTCATCAGAGAGGTGGTTTCGAATCGAACTGTAGAACTCCGCCGAATAGAGCGTGAGCAGGTCGTCGTCGGTCGCTCCGGGGATATCGAGAAGAACGAGGTCGTACGTCTCGTTCGACTCTTGGAGGTATCGATATCCGTCCGCCGTCGTCGTGTTCAACCGGTCGTATTCGTAGGCGTCGTCGTGCCACTTCCGGAAGAACGGGTCAGTCTTCGTCTGCTGCATGAACTCTCCATCAAGGTCGACGTGGTCGACAGTGACGTTGTACTTCCGGAGGTGGTCGATAGCAATCCAGTCCCCGCCACCGACGACGAGAACCTTCGTCTCCGGGCCGGGTTCAACCAACGACATAGGTACGTCGACGAGACCCTGATGATAGCTGTCCGCCCAGCTTTCACACAGTTGTATTGCTGAGCCTAAGCGAAGACACTGCTCAGTCTTCCCGGTGAAGTGTGGATTCGGACCGGTCCCGGTCCAGGTGCGATTGTATCGGATAACGTGCTGGTACGTGGTCGTCCCCTGCGAGACGACGTTTGCACGCATCGCACCCGGTGGATACTTGTTCTCGGTCTGTTGTTCCAAGTAGAGTTGCGACAGTTGCTCGTCCGCAGTTTCGTGTTTCGCGACCACGCCCGCGTATGACGCGGTTAGCACGAGACAGACGACGAGGAGCGTCTTCGAGACGTGGCCAACAGAGAGGGCGCGGGTAGACGACTGCGAGTTCTCATTGACTGACCGCCAAGACCACTTATCAGTGACTGGCCACCGAGACCAATCCCCGAAGTAGGCGACAAACACGAGTGCGGCAACCCCGTTCAGCAGGGCCAACACGAATATCGTCGGGATAAGCCCGAGACCGGGATAGAGGACACGAGCGTAGATGACAGCTCCGACGAGTCCGCCGACGTAGTCCATCGCCAGCACGACCGATAGTCCACTCCGCCGCCCATCGGTTCGCTCGACGGACCAGACGGTCCCGAGACCCTTGACGACGGTATTGTGAACTCGGTTGCAGGCATTTTGAATCCACGCCGGCATCGCTGTCTCCCCGTCTTCGAGTTCGTCGACCATGTGAGTCAAAAGCGGCAGCTCGAATCCCGAGAGGAACCCGACGACGACGACGGGAAGACGGGCGACTGTCCAGATGAGTTCAGGCGGAACCGACTGCGGGATTCTGACGCTATTGAGACCGACGATGAGCAGGAAACCTGCGGGTGCGGCGGCGGCGAGAAACACCTCCGTTCGGAAGAAGTTCCCGCCGAGGTCTGCGGCATCGAGGTCGTCGGAGAGCGCTGCGCCGATACCGAGGCTGAAGAAATACAAGCCAACCGTGATGACGTACTGCGTCACGGTTCCGCCGTACATCACTGTCAAGAGTTCGGAGTAGACGAACTCGTAGGCGAAGCTACAGAATGAAACGACGAATGTGAGCGCAAGGAGCGTTCCGGTGTCAGTTCGTGAGTTGGACATCTTGGAGGGCCGTTAATCTTGAAAGACCTTGGAGGGCTGTTAATCTTGAAAGACGTGTCAGTTGTGACTATGGGGGCGCGAGCGACCGGGGCGGAGTGAGATGGCCAGACGCGACCGATCGAGGGCAATGAGCGTGCTCAGATACGCGGTGAGACTTTCCACTGCTCCTCGATATTGAACTGTTGGTCGCTGACGCCGTTGTCGACTTCGAGGTCATAGCACTCCCATCGGAAGTCGTGGTTGACGTCTGAACCGACGACGTGCGCACCGACGCGGTACCACCCATCGCGGCGGAACTCGCTTTGGTTCGTCAGGTCGTACGTGACGGTATCGTCGGGGTTCTTGAACTCTTTGTCCCACGGAACTGGACCGGAATCCGGCGCGTCGTCTTTCATCGAGTCCGTCGAGCCGAGATAGGCAATACCGAGGGTAGCGATGCCGACGCTGTACCGGGACACTTCATCAGCGTTGTCTTCGTACCAGTCGTCGGCGTAGTCTCCGCCGTGGAACCAAGCGTGACCGTGCTTCGTTTTCGGCGCGGACGAGTATCCGCCCGAGCCGCGTCCGGTGGCACCTCGTCCGCCGCCACCGCCTTTTCCTTTCGCGCTGGCGACGCCAATCGGACTCACGCCCGAAATCGATTGCTGAGTCGGAGCGTATCGAGACATTACCCACGTCTTGTTGGCAAGGTCGATAACAAGTGAGCCATCACTCATCTGGAAGTCCGTGACGACGTTTGACTTTCGGGGTGGAGGGGACTGACTACCGAGACACCCACTCAGGGCACCGAGTGCCCCGAGACCGGATGCGTAGAGGAACTTGCGGCGACGCATAGGATATTACTCGTCTGTTTCAATCAAATAACGGGCATAACAGTCTTGTGGTTCGATATATCGCTATCATACTCTCGGTCTACTCTCTCAGCATGGCACGGGATTAGAAAGCTCATTTGAATAAGTCGGGATAGGCAGAGTATCTAGAACATACAGAACATTAAAAACGTTTAGAAAATTCAGATAATCAAGACAATTTGGATAAGGTAGATAATTGGGTGTGATAGGTTATACAGAGCGTGAGTGTTCTATCTTCACGACTCAATTGCTGCACTGTGGGTTTGCGCAACTCACGTTTGAGTGCAGGTCAGAACATCGCGATTGACCTCACGACGACTCACACGGTCCTGTCTAATTCGATTTCTTCTTGTTCAATTTTGGATGGTTACACTCCACAGAATGCTCAAGATGAGCGCTATATGGTTATTTCAGCTTGTAGATATTACAACATCAGGGATAACATCTTCAGTCAAAGACGTAGTGACAAGGTGTGAGACGACCCAACTACCCACAGTCAAGAAACATACAAATTGTTCAGATTAGCCGAATTGGTTAAATTATTTAAATTATTCAGAATGGTTGAGCACCCGGGATTCGATTGGTTCTGTGAAATACAGAGTAGGTAGAGGCTGCAAAGATACACAGAACACCTAGATTAAGTAGATAATTCAGATTGTCCAGATAATCTAGGATACTCAAAGAGCCAAGATAACCATAATTATTTCAGGAACGCCGAATATCTCGATTATACGGATACCCTGTACCACCATGTCACGCGCAGTCAGTGTCTGTCTACTCAAAGGCGGTATCGGCAAATCGACGACCTCCATCAACCTCGCACGCGAACTTGCCCACCGAGGAAGCAACGTACTGCTCGTCGACTTGGACCCGAACGGTCACGCAACGACTGGGCTCGGGTTCGGCGAGGAGTTCTATTCGGAGGCACATCTCGGGGATGTACTTCTGGACGATGCAGACACCGAACCACGGGAACTCATTTTGGAGACCGGTTTCGAAATCGACCTCCTCCCGTCGAACGACCGTATCGAACAAGTCGAGTCCGACCTCGGTGGCGTAATGATGGGGTCTGCGCGCCTCAAACAGCGCGTGGTCGACCCGCTTCTCGGTGACGAGTACGATTACGTCGTCGTGGATTGCCCTGCTGCACGAGGGAAACTCAACGACAACGCCCTATACGCGACACAAAATCTTGTGTTGCCGATGCGCCCAGAATCTGGGGCGCTTTCGGGTCTCGAAAAGACGGTAAAGCGTCTGATTCAGCCCGCACGGGAGCACTTCGACCTCGAAATTCTCGCGGTCGTCCCGACCGACCTTCGCGACCGAATCGACCACGACCGACCGACTCGACGACTCATCGAAGCACTCGTTTCCAAACCAAACATCGCATCGAAGCTCCCGAACTTCGCGTACACGGACCCGTCGTTCTTCGAAGCGATCGACAACGGCTCGTGGGACGACGACCTTCCGAAGCCCGGAATCCGCCACCGGTCGGCCATCGACGCCTCGATTCGCGACCACATGCCCCTCCGAGACTACGACAGTTCGTGTGACCAACTCGAGTGCTACGACGAACTCGCCCAAATCATCGAAAACGGGGAGGTCAACCGATGAGCGACGACCCGTTCGGAGACCTCGACGCCGCAATGGGCGGTGAAGACGAGGTAGAGGGAGAGACAGAAGCGGAGGCGGAATCTGAACCCGCGACGGCCGACGCAGAAGAAGCAGATGTAACCGACGAACCGGCAGACCCGCGGGATAACCCGGCTTTCGAGTTCGACGAAACGGTTCACAAGGCACTCTACGTGCTCGAAGCGGTCGCTACGGATTTTGACGATATCATTACCTACGATGTGGAGCGCGAACTTACGCGGGACCACGGCTTGAAGAACATCAAAAAGAGCGAACTCCACAACGCCGCACTTTCAGTGGTTGCCGATCATCCAGAGCTAATTGTTGAACAAGTGCTTGATCAACGTGGTGTCAGAGAAGAATAATTGAAATAATCCACAGTATGTGGATATTCTAAACAACGGGAGTAAGAAAGAGGTTACGTATCGCTGTATAGTCCAGATAGTGCAGGGAACTAGCAGTAGGTGCGTAACTCAGAGTGTCAGCGTAGTCCAGATACTCGAAATAGTGTCGGTAAAGTAAATTGGGGAAGAGTTCCAGATTCCGGAAATGATTTGAATACTTCAGAACCTTCAGATTATCCAGGATATTCAGATAATTTGGATTTTTAGACAATCGAGATTTTTCCTCAAGCCGTAGAAACCGAACCAATGTGGACATACACAATCCAAGCTGAATCCTCGCTCACGTCGGTGGTCTGAATCAATAGTACAGATTATTTAAAATTCCTAAATTATTTAGAGAATTTGAATTGTTGATTAGAAAATCTAGATTATTTGAATCATCCCGGTTGTTTGGAGTATGTGAGCTATAGAAAAGGTTCGAGAAGAAAAGTCAGTGGTCCGTAGAATGTGACCGCAGCAGCACACCGTGGCAGACCATACACCTGTACGGAAATCCAATTCGAATCAATTAGCAACGACGCCGTAGAACATCACAGGGAACTCACTCAAGTGTAGAGATTCGGCTGTCTCGGAGTAACACTCGTCTAACAATGTCCGGATCTTCAAGAAGTCGATGAGTTCCGTGAACCCCTTGGCCACGGCCGCGACCTCGAACCTCTGACTGGATGACGTTGAGGAAGTCGAGTTCCTGGAGGAGTTCCTGGACGCGCCGCTCCGAGAGTTGGTCCATATCGAGATCGTCTGCAACAGTGAGGTACTGTCGGTAAATTTTGTTCGTCGTGATTTCAGCGGTCTTCCGGCCGCCAGTCTGGAGGACGAGCGAGTAGAGGACAGCCTTCGACTGCGTAGCAGTTCCTTCGAGGAGTTCGCTAAATCGGTCAGCCTCACTCTTTTCTTTCGCTGCTCGGACGTGGTCGTCGGTGACCGATTCGGCGCTCTCGTTGCGAGCAATTCGCCCGGCATTTCGGAGGATGTCAATCGCTTTCCGGGCGTCACCGTGTTCTTGTGCTGCGAGCGCGCTTGCGAGCGGAATTACGTCGTCGGTGAGGACGCCAGGTTTGAACGCGTCCTTCCGGTTCTCGAGGATTTCCCGGAGCTGGTTCGCGTCGTACGATGGGAAGACGAGTTCGTCGTGGGCAAAGCTCGATTTGACGCGCTCTGTTAGCTCTTCGGGATAGTCAATCTTGTTCGAGATACCGATGATACCGATCCGTGAGTCGACGATTTTCTGATTCTCCCCTGCGCGCGAGAGTTTACGGAGGACTTCGTCGTCGCGAAGCATGTCAATCTCGTCGAGGATGACGATAGTAACGTCGGAACAGGTGTCGAGAACCTGCCACAGACGGTTGTAGTAATCACCCGTCGAAAGTCCGCGTTCGGGAATCGTCATTCCGCTTTTTGATGGGTTGTTGACCTGCGAGGCGAGTGTTTTGATGACTGACGCCTCGGTGTGTTGCTCACCACAGTCGATAACCGCAATCTTCACTTCGACGTTTTCGCGGGTCGCCTCGTTCTGGAGTCGCTCGCTCACGAGTCGGGCAGTGAGTGTCTTTCCGGAGCCAGTTTTTCCAAAGATAAACAGATGGGTCGGTTCCCGACCAAAGATGGCAGGATTGAGCGCCTGAGCAACCTTCGACATATGCTCATCACGACCGACAATCTTGTCGGGACCAGGTAGATGTGAAATTTTAAGAATATCCTCGTTCGCGAAGATAGGTTGGTCGTAGCGAAAGAGGGGGTCACGACCACCCCCGCCAGCGTCGTCAGATGTCATATAGGTTCGGTATTCATACTCACCAATAATAAAAGTGAGGGGGTGGACTCGCGTTTGTAACGACGGTAAATACAGCCGTTTGAATGGGAGAAATGACTGATTCTGTTTTTACTAAGGGAACGGTAGTGTCGCGTGAGTAAACCAGTCAGGCACCACCCTCGCGAATGTAACGAGTGAAGTAACCCCTTCGGAAAGAAATCTCGAAAAGGGGGGTATGCTCGCGTTTGTAACGTGGTCGTCGGAGACCATCCTCGCGAATGTAAAACGAGGGGGAGTACCCTCGCGTTTGTAAACGAACGAGTCGAGGATATTGGGTCAGACACACCACCCTCGCGAATGTAACGCGAATTAGCGGGTGGGGTTTCTCGGTGAGGCAGTGGATTGCGGAAAATATTGCTTGTACATTTACAAACGCGAGGGGGGTGTGTTCAAATCGACTAGAGTCTCTCGTAGCCGTTACAAACGCGAAGGTGGTGTGTGTGTTCTTCCACGTTAGATGCCAGTGTCAAATAATTACATAACATAGATAAAATATCCATGAATGAGTGGTATAAATCTAACCATAAACCCAATAATAAAACTAACTTATAGTATAGTTGTTTGATACAACAAAACAGAAACGCAAACACGAACACTACCCAACCACCACTCGTCAATACTTGCTTTGTACCGGTCTCGCTACCCTTCCACTTTTGGCTTTTCACCCGAGCAGCCCTAACTCTCGAACGTCTCCGTCGACGGTTTCGAGAGCAGACTCTGCATCGACCACCGCTTCAGCACCGGTAATCACGATTTTGCCGCTCCCGAACATGAGCACGACGACGTTCGGGTCGTCGAGGCGATACACAAGTCCCGGAAATTGCTCTGGTTCGTACTCGACATCTTCGAGACCAAGACCGATAGCAAGTGCGTTCAAATTGAGCGCCGCTCCGAGGTCGGCACTCGACACGATGTTCTGGACAGTTGTATTCGGGTCATCGGGGACGGGAATACCGAGGTCGTCCAGGTCGTCAAACAGTGTCTCAATTGCTGTATTCACGTCTTCAACGCTGTCTGCACCGGTACATACGATCTTCCCGGAGCGAAACACGAGACACGCGGCTTTCGGATTTTCCGTTCGGTACACTAGCCCAGGGAAGTTTTCTGGGTCATAATCCGTACCCGACATGTCTAGTGAGAGTCGGTCTAAGTCGAGTTCGAGGGTAACCTCGGTCGAGGCGACGACATTTTGTACCTCGACCGACCCGGTGACGTTCGCATTCGACATATTGTGATTTATGTTATACTCTTTTATGTTAAAATACTAGGGTGATTAGATAAGCACACAAATCATTATGGTACAAGTATACTTACTTTCCTGATTCACTATTTTAACCTGTTCCAATCTATTGTAACCTGTGAGGACCCGATATATCAACAGATAATGGGGTGATTGTCGTTATAGAACTAATATCTCAAGAAATTATTGTATTATTAGCAATATTTCAAGAAAAAGCTGAGCTATTCTGAATGAAATAACCAAGTAATACAACTCTATCATAATTCTTTTCAGCACATTCATCGACTACTTCCCATGGCGTTCACAGACAACATTCACGACGAAGCCGACGAGTTCTGGTCGGCTATCGTTGATCACCCGATGGTCGAACAGCTCGGTTCAGGGACCCTCGACGAGGGGCCTTTCAGGTACTGGGTCCGACAGGATTACGTCTACCTCGTCGAGTACAGTCGCCTCTTCGCACTCGGTGCGTCGAAAGCGCCGACGCTCGATTCGATGGGGACGTTCGCCTCTCTCCTCGAATCAACCGTCAACGAAGAGATGGACCTACAC
>NZ_JBZRPK010000202.1:0-1890 GCF_058382125.1 Haloferax sp. s1 | reverse complement strand
TTTCCCCCACCAGTTGGGAACCAGACAATATCAACCAGATCGAGTGCCTCCATCTCGTCGCCGCTATAGTTCTCTGCGTCCTCTCCCTCTCTCCAAGTCACCTCACTCCACTCATCGTACTCACGGCTGACGAGGTCCGGAAGTACTCGAAGGATAAACACCAGCTGGAACGGACGCCAGCCGGGGAATTCCTGCGCATCTCCGAACGTCCGGTTCATGAGCTCGAACGATCGAGCGACTCGTCCATCCATAGCTCCGTCTTCGACATCAGCACGGAGACAGTTGATAGCCCGCTCGACTCGCAGGATTTCTTTCCGAAACGCTTCTCGGTCCTCGTCGAAGTCCTGCTGGTCCTCCGGTGTGAAGTCTGGATCTGGCTGATAGTGACCGGCCAGAGCTTGGTCGTAGCCGCGCTCCTGTGATTCCAGATAATCCCACATCTCGTCGCGAATCTCTTCGAGGGCCTCGAGTCCGCCGTTCTCGAGATCCTGCAGCGTATCAAAGGTCAAATCGAGGTCCCGACTCATATCGTCGCCCATCCGTGGCACGTAGCGTTGCTGACGATGCGCTGGGAGATACTCGGTGCGAAGGTGGGCACGATTGGTCGGATCCGGCCGGGACACAACGCAGTTGGTACCGCGGCCCGGCAACGACCGATCATACCGAAAGTCCTCTTCGAGACGTTCGAATGTGAAATCAACAAACTCACCCTCAGGGATGGTGATGTCGGCTGTCAGATCAAACAGGGTCGTATCGACGTCAGTGGTGTGGTGTACTTTTCCTTCCTCATCCCTTGGATCACCAGCCGACGTATTCTCGACAATCAGAATCGTCCTCACGGGTCCATCATCGGTTCGTACAAATTCGATGTCGACAGAGAGGTCCCAGTCAGGAAACAGACGTTCGTCGCTTGGGCCGGCAGTCATCCGATCCAACAGCGCGTCGTAGGCTTTGCGTTTTTCTTCCTCGGTGTCATGGTCGAGAATTGCCGATGGAAAATACAGGTCGCCCGTATACTCTTTGACCTCAAGTTCGGTACCGGATGGTGCACCGGGAATCTGATCGAACGTGATGTTTCGGTTGATGTCCCGATCGGAGCGCCAGAGCGGTGGTTTCTCATCTCCTTCGTCAATAGCCACAAGTTCGTCACGGAGCGTTCTGCGGAGTTCTGCGATTACAGTTTTTGCAGCGTCCATCGAGGGAGTTCCACGGCGATGTTCGGTGAGCGAGGGTACCGAAATCGAGATGGGGTCCGTCTGAAATTCATGTCGATGGTAGACTCGCTGGAAATGCTCGTACTCAATATCTTCTTCGCCAACATCATCGTCCGCCTCCTCGCTGGTCGATTCATCCGTCGCTGCCGTACTCTGGGCGTCGCCTGTCTGTTGCTCGAACGACGGGAACGTTCGATAGTAGACGTTTCCGGATACCACGATCTCGATTTCGTCAGTGACTGAAGGGTCAATCTGAAATTCAGCCTGAATCGCCGAAGGCGACAGTTTGCTCTCAAGTTCATCGGATAGATCACTGTACTCTGCATCTTCTGCCGGTGCCAGCGTACCAGCAAAGTACGAATCCGAGGGTTGATCAACGAGTGTCCTTCCATCTGCGTCCTCACGAGTGCCGGTACCAGTCACGTGGTCAAGCACGCGACCGCCGACGTACCGCGAGAGGCGAGATTGGTCGCGATAGGCCTCGTCGCCAATGTCAGGCTCCTCTAGTGCAAAATGTGAAAACTCCGGGACGGAGTCCCAATCGGGATCATCGACCATTGGTGTTGGATGTTATCACGTCTCCGGATAAGTGTTACTTCTATTATAGTATCGTGCGAGATCTGGATTAGGTGTTGAAGAGTCGACCGAGATCGCGGTTGCTCACCTCGAACAGCTC
>NZ_JBZRPK010000203.1:0-1896 GCF_058382125.1 Haloferax sp. s1 | reverse complement strand
ACGCCTTCCTCTCGGAACTTGATGGGCGGAGCGACGCGGCAACGGCATCTGGGTTAATGTGTACAACGCGCTCGTCCAGCGGGACTTACAGGTAGATATCTCGTTGAACGAGCACAAACGGCGGTTCTTCGGGCAGCAACGGCACATCGTCGCTGGAACCGACCTCAGCCTCGACGATATCGAACACGGCATCCTTCGGTCGTCGAAGTGGAAGTACGGCCTCGGGTACCTCCCGCGTTTGTTTCCCAGTTCGTTCGAGCGCACATATCGCCTTCCTAGAGTCGACCCACGTATTCACTTCGCGCTCAACTGTGGTGCCGAAAGTTGTCCGCCAATCGTCGCGTACACGGCAAGCAATATCGACGGCGAACTTGAGCGGAGTGCAACCTCGTTCCTCCAGCAGTCGTCGAGATACGACCGCGACGCCAACGATGTGTGGGTGTCGCGTCTCTTTCTGTACTTTCGTGGTGACTTCGGGGGACGCAGTGGCATATACGACACGCTCGAACGCTACGGCGTTATCGAGCGTGGCGACCGGCCTCGAATACGGTATCAGAAGTACGATTGGACGTTACACAAGGGAATGTATCGAGACGAAGTTTCATCCGCGTGAGGTGGTGTCAACGGTCTAAGCGTCGGCGTTGGCTTCTCCCGCCATTTGCCGAACGATGCAGTGGTCCAGAGAAATCTAAGAAAATATATTCTATGATGATATATCCAATATTGGGTCATGCTTCCCCACAATCTCGGAAGATGATTTTGATGCGTAACTTATCTCCATCGTGACAAAGACCGAATCAGATACCCAGTAGAACGTGCCTTCTGGTCGTCGTTATAGTAGCGTTTGCAACTGGTGACATATCCGATCGCACGACAACGGTCGAGCGAGTGTGCAATGACTTGCAAACACTACTATAGGTGTAAATCAAGAATCGCCCCGTTTTCATATCGACTATCGTACGATTCGGACTTACCGTCTTGGTGCGTCTAAGTAATCTTTCCACGGACCGGGCGCTACTTGATGAGGTGTTCACTCTAACGTTACATCGTCCGAAAACTATGCTAATCCTCTCGATACGGTGGGGCCTTCAGGGTCGAAATACAAGCAAGCGGCATGAGCATTTGGGATGTAGAACATCCACGAGCTTTTACATTAACGCACTCCAACTCATTGTATGCGGTATCTTACGGCTCTACTCAAACCAAATGGAGGTAGTGCGTTCCATCCACTTGGAGAGCAACTGACAGATGAACCATCTATCAAGCGAAGAGCCATTCATCATATCGAGCTTCTTGATGATGATACCGTGCTGCTATTTGCCGAGGCAAGCGGCAGTCAGGAACGATATAAACAAATTATGGAGGGTTCCCCTCATGTCAATGATTATCTTGTCTCCGGAGACGACCGTTGGATGGCTGTGAGTCAATTTGAGCCGACAGAGGAGACTCGCCGGGGTCTGGAACTACAACGAGAATCAAACCTAGTAATCGACACACCGATTTACTTTACTTCCAATGATTATCTCAAGGTAACATACTTGGGATCTGACGACACATTCAAAAAGTTATCCGAATATATTGAAGATATAGACTTTGTTACGTTTGAACTTCTTGAAATGGGTGATTATGACCCCAACGAATCATCGTTCAGCAGGATGCTTACATCTCGGCAAGAAGAAGTGCTAGAGACGGCAGTTGAGCTGGGGTATTACAACGAACCTCGCCAAGCGTCACTTGAGGACATTGGCGGGGTTGTCGGAATCGCCCCCGGGACGGGGGGGGAGCACCTTCGGAAAGGCGAAGAACGGGTGGTTTGCGGAATCGGTCACTGGAGGTGCTCCGGGGATCTCCACATATGGGAGATATATAATTAATCGGCCCTGTCCCCCCGTCCAA
>NZ_JBZRPK010000204.1:0-1899 GCF_058382125.1 Haloferax sp. s1 | reverse complement strand
CAACCCCGACCTCCCCCCGCACGAACAACCGGCGCCCCGTGCGCCCCAGTCGGAACTCCCGCGCATCGCGAGAACCAGACTCGAGGAACTGAACGAACAGACGCACTCGTTGCTCTCGGACGAGGCCACCACGTCCACGGAAGAACCATGACTACTCCAACAACGCCCGTCAGTAGACGGACCGTGCTGAAGACGGCCGGTGCAGCGGCAATTACCGGTGTATCCGGGTGTCTCTCCGGACAGAATCGACCGAAGGGCGTCACGTTGGCTCCGCCGGACAACTACAAGAACCTCAAAGAAGCCGACCTCCCGTACCCAGTCTACGGCGAGAAACTCCCGGAAGTGACGGTCCCCGGAGTCGTCTCCGACCGACCGGTCACGACCACGGACTTCGTCGGCGAGCGACATCTCCTGCTGACGTTCGTCTACACGCGCTGTGAAGGCATCTGTCTCAACTTAGGCCAGAACTTGGTGCAGGTCCAAGCCCGAGCGGCGGAAGCCGGATTCACAGACGACATCGCACTCGGCGCGATAACCTTCGACCCGGAGCACGACACACCAGAACGGCTCAAATCGTGGGGCGCAGAACGCGGCTTCGATTACGACCTCGGCAACTGCTATCTCATGCGACCGAAGTCGGAACGTCGAGCCAGAGCCGTCGTCGAGGACACCTTCGGCGAGGCGTACAAACACGAAGAGGGTGCCAAGATGCCGTTTCTCCACACCGGACTCATCTTTCTGGTGAACGACGAGGGCGTCGTCGAGCGGGCGTACGCCGGAGACCCACCGAAGCCGACGACAGTCATCGAGGATGTCGAAGCGCTCGTCGGGGTGTAAACAGTGCGCCGACGCGACCTCCTCGCCGGACTCGCGGGTGCAGCAACGCTGGGTACCGGTGCCTACGCTGTCAGTGGAACCGACGTTCTCGGTAGCGACACGGACCGAATCGACCCCATCGAGCTGACGGCAGTCGACGCTCCCGGGAGTCCTGAACAGACGTTGACGGTCCCCGAACCGGGCCGCGTGACGCTCGTCGAATTCTTCGCTACGTGGTGTGATGTCTGTGCTGCGTCTATGACGCCGCTCGGAGAGGCGTACGACCGGGTCGGCGACGACGTGCAGTTCGTTTCGGTGACCAACGAGCCGCTCGGACACGCCGTCACCCGCGAGGAGATACGCGAGTGGTGGGTCGAACACGACGGGAACTGGCCCGTCGCACCCGACGAGGACCTCGCGCTCACGGAAGCCCTCGGTGCAAGCGCCGTCCCGATGGTGGCTATCCTCGATGCCGACAACGTCGTCACGTGGACCGCGAAGGGCAAACACTCCGCGGAGACCATCGGTAACCACATCACCGAGGCCGGTGGGGAAGGTGGCGGATGATTGGTGCTGAGACCGCAGGTGCGGCCACGCTCGCACTCGGCGCGGCCGTGGCGACGTTCTTCTCGCCGTGCGCGTACGCGCTGCTACCGGGCTACGTCGGCTACTACGTGTCGAGCGTCGACGACGATACCGAAGCGGATGTTCCGGTGATGGGCGCTCTCGTCCGTGGGAGTGCGGCATTTCTCGGCGTCGTGGTCGTCTTCGCCCTGCTATCGGCGGGGATACTCCTCGTCGGGCAGTCAATCGAACCCGTACTCGGTATGCTCGAACCGCTCGTCGGCGTCGGGTTGCTGGTGCTCGGGAGCGTAGTCCTCGTCGGCTACAGCCCGAATCTCCACGTCCAGTTGCCCGAGCGTCGGTCGTCGAAACTCGGGTTCGTGCTGTTCGGCGGGGGCTATGCTATCGCCGCCGCTGGCTGTGTGGCTCCGGTGTTCTTGGCGATTGTCCTCCGGGCAGTGACGTTCCCCCCGGCCCCGGCGCTCGTCGTTCTCGGCGCGTACACGGCCGGCTTCGGCG
>NZ_JBZRPK010000664.1:6894-13173 GCF_058382125.1 Haloferax sp. s1 | reverse complement strand
CCCACTGACAGAGTGGACGCGGCACTCGCCCTGCGTGATATCGGCATCTCCTCGCTTCCAGTCAACATTTTGAATCCCGTGGCTGGAACGCCCCTCGGCGACGACGGGTCGGCCGAAATCACGACTGAGGAGATTATCAAGACCATCGCAGTCTACCGAATGCTCCACCCAGAAGCCCGCGTCCGACTGACTGGCGGTCGCGAAGTGAACCTCAGTCCGGACGAGCAACATCTCCCGTTCGAAGCCGGGGCCGACGGGATACTCACCGGCGACTACCTCACCACGGAAGGCCAGTCGCCGGGGGACGACCTCGAAATCATCGAGCGCGCAGGTCTCGAACCAAACATGGAGGCCAACGAGTTCGATCTGGAGACGGTCAAAGACGGATGTACAGATAGCGACTCGGCGGTTGAAACAGCCGCCGGGACGGCAGTAACCAACGTAAACGTGACAGAGGATTAAGATGGACGAAATCAACTTTGCAGTACTCGGAACAGGCGGTATCGGTCGGCGAACGCTCGAAGTCAGTACCTACAAGGACGGGTTGACGCCGGTTGCGGCCTGCGACCGACACGGTGTTGCGGTCAACCACGACGGTCTGGACGTCGAAGAAATCCTCGATGCGACCGAGGGGAACATCGCTGGCGACGGGACCGGCGATACCGAAGACAAGCGCGTGACAGACGGCGGAGCGGCCGTCAAACAGCACGGCGACGGGGCTGGCATCGTCGCCTCGGCGCAAGGAACATCGACCGAGACACCGATTGACGAAATTATCGCGGAAAGCGACGAAATCGATGCGGTGTTACTCGCGCTGCCGAACCTCGAACACGACTTCATTCCGCGCATCGCAGAGCGTTTCGCGGAAGCTGAATTCGAAGGCGTCCTCATCGACGTGCTGAAACGCTCTCGCGTCATCGGCATGCTCGACGACCGCGAGGAGACGCTCGTCGAATCGGGTATCACGTTCGTCTGCGGTGCCGGAGCGACTCCCGGACTGCTCACCGGTGCAGCGGCGCTCGCTGCCCAGTCATTCGTCGAAGTCGAGGAAGTCGAAATCTGGTGGGGTGTCGGTCTCAAATCCGGCTACGAAGATAACCGCGGCACCGTCCGCGAGGATATCGCCCACCTCGACGGCTACGACATCGAAACCGCCCGTGAGATGGACGAATCGGAAATCGAGGCGGTCATCGAGGAACACGACGGCGTCCTCGAATTCAACGACATGGAACACGCCGACGACGTACTTCTCGAACGAGCAGGCATCTGTGATGCCGAAGACGTGACTGTCGGTGGAATTCTCGACATTCGGAAGGACGAAAAGCCGACGACGACGACGGTTCGCGTAACCGGCCGAACCTTCGATGGCAAACGCGGGACGAACACCTTCCAACTCGACGATGCGACGAGTATGGCCGCGAACGTCAACGGTCCTGCGCTGGGCTACCTGAAATCCGCCGTCCGACGAAACCGCGCCGGCGACTACGGCGTGTTCGGTCCGGCAGAACTGATGCCCGGGTTCTGAAGCGATGGACCCCGACACAACGGAGTCGCAGTCGGGCTCTCCCCCGCAACCAGACCGCGGGTTCGACCTCGAAAGCAGACTGGGGGCCCGACAACGTCACGGTCTTCGGCGAGAACTTGAGCCGGCCGCCGGCGTGAGCGCCCGAACCCGGATTGGCGGCGAATCGCAACTCGTCTTCGCGGCGAACAACTACCTCGGGTTAGCGACCGATTCCCGGGTTCAGCAGGCGGCGGCCGAGGCCGCCCACGCCGTCGGAACCGGGTCGGGTGCGAGTAGACTCATCACCGGAGATACCGAGCTCCATCGGGAACTCGAAGGCGACCTCGCGGCTATCAAGCACACCGACAGAACGTTGCTGTTTTCGTCGGGCTACGCGGCGAACGTCGGAACCATCGCCGCGCTCGACCCCGACGTAATTTTCTCGGACGAACTCAATCACGCGAGCATCATCGACGGCTGTCGGCTCTCGGATGCCGAAACAGTGGTTTACGACCACTGCGATGCGGAGTCGCTTGCGACGGAACTGCATACGCGTGCGGAGACCGCGGCTGACGACGAGCAGTGGCTCATCGCGACTGATACGGTGTTCAGCATGGACGGTGATGTCGCGCCCCTCGCGGCCATCTGTGACCTCGCGGAGCGGTACGGCGCTTGGGTGTTAGTCGACGAAGCCCACGCAACGGGCCTGTACGAGAACGGCGGTGGACTCGTCCAGCGTGAGGGATTGAGCGACCGAATCGACGTGCAAATCGGGACGCTCTCGAAAGCGCTGGCGAGTCAAGGCGGCTACGTCGCCGGGTCCGAGACGCTAATCGAGTATCTCGTCAACGAAGCCCGGTCGTTCGTCTTTTCGACCGGACTGGCACCACCTGCCGTCGGCGCGAGCAAAGCAGCCTTGCGAATCGCTCGCGACGGAGAGTGTCGGAAATCGCTCTGGGAGAACGTCGAGACGCTCCGAGACGGCCTCGAATCGATGGGCTACCGCGTTCTGGGGGAAACACAGGTCCTTCCGGTGTTGGTCGGCGACCGTGCAGACGCAATCGCACTCGATGAACGCCTTCGGGAACAGGGTATCGTTGCCCCCGTGATTCGGCCGCCGACCGTCCCCGACGGAACGAGTCGCATCCGAGTCGCGCCGATGGCAACCCACACGGAGGCAAATATCGACCGCTGTCTGACGGCGTTCGAAACAGTCGGAACGAATCTCGAACTCATCTGATACGGACCCAATGACGAATATAACGCACGATTTCGCGGTTGTTGGAACGGATACCGGTGCCGGGAAGACGGTCGTCACCGCCGGGTTAGTCGGCTGGCTTCGCAACGCCGGCCACGATGCACAGGCGGTCAAACCGGCGCAAACCGGCTATCCACCGGACGACGACGCCGAGTTTGTCGCAACGGCGTGTGGGACCGATGCGGCGGCGACCTGCGGCCCGCGGCTCGAGCCAGCTCTTGCCCCAGAAATTGCGGCCGACGTTGCCGACGAGCGAATCGACTACACGGCGATTTTCGAGACGTGTGCGGCCGCACTCGACCGAGATGGGCCGGGCGTAATTGAGGGAATCGGCGGACTTCGAGTCCCACTCGCTGATGGCAAGGAGGTAGTCGATTTGGTTTCGGAGTTGGACGTGCCGACGATTCTTGTCGCGCGGTCCGGTCTCGGAACGCTGAATCACACCGCCCTCTCCGTCGAGGCGTTGCGTCGGCGAGACGTGTTTGTTTCGGGAATCGTCCTCAACCAATTCGAAGGGGAAACCGCCGCCGAACGGACCAACCCGCGCGTTCTCGAGGAGATGACCGGATGTCCGGTCTACACGATGCCGCCGCTCTCGATAGCGAAACCGGAAGACGCGGTGGCGGGCGTCTGCGAACACCTTCCGGTCGAGCAGGTTCTCTCTTCAGTCGAGCGAGACCCAATCGAGTGACGCACGGGACAATAGAGGGCTAACTTCAGTGTAGTCCACGACTACACACCAACTCTTCTCCACGACTGCACACCCACACTCTATCTTCTGTTCTACGCAGAGAGGCTCTAATAGCCGATATTCTCGACTGTCGGTACTCTCGACGGGTATACTCCGGATGCGTGATTGGAAGTTGGAACTACAGGCTTGCGTCGCATCCGGAAGTAGTAACACAGGGGGATGAAACAATGTCCGAACTCGACCACCCCGTGTTGCAGGAACTCATCTGGAAATCGATGCAACCAACGTTCCGATACTGACGGAACGCATTCAATTCTGTCTTCGCCAACCTATTAATTCTATCTATCTATATTTTAGATTAGAGGTATCTAAAAATGGTCGAGTGCGCCGATATTGGCGTCGGGGATAAGCCAATTACTGGGGTACACCGGACGAATACTAGTTACTAAACCGACATAGTTACCCTCGGGACACACCGATTCTCTGAACACGATGGCAAACCCCCGAACCACCTCGTCGCGATGGTCCTTCGTCACGAGCAATGCGTTCTGGACCGTGTTACTGCTCGCATACAATCTGTACGAACTGAACTCCGCCAGCGGTGGGTTCGAGCACGAGTGGTTTCTCGGCGGATTCACTGCGACGATGCTCGGCGCCCTCGTGCTCAAATATACGACCCCCGCACAGCGGGTGTGGAACCGATTCGAGCGGTTATCGGCGGGCACGACCGCTGGTATCCTCTTCACGATAATCGTGATTGCAGCGGGTCTCGCCGTCGCTTTCGAACTCAGTGAGTCGGCTGTTTTGAGTACGACGCTCGGGGCACTCTCAGCGGTGCTGATTGGTGAGATAGAATCGCTGGTCGAGTCCTCGTGACGACGAGGCCAAATTCCACGTTTGTACTCAAACTGAGAATAGTATCCTACTGACACCACTAAGCTTATCCCAGCCCAGTCTGTCGATTATCCCATGGCAGTCGGAAAAGCCCTCCAATCCGTGCCGAGCGCGCTCGCGCGGAACCCACTCATCGTTGCACTGTTCGGACTCTTCGGACTCATACAGTCCGTGACAGTCGTCACACAGCAGATAAACCCGCTCGTCGGTCTCGCAGTATCGGGTGTGTTCTTCCTCGGGATACTCGTCGGGATGCCGTTCATCCACGGCGGCCTCATCAAGATGGCCGACGAGGCACTCCGCGGAACAACCTCGCTGAGCACGTTTATCAGCGCCGGGAAGCAGAATTACGTCTCCTTACTCGGAGCCATGTTCGTCGTCTTCGGCGTGAACATGGCACTCGGGATTGTCCTCTGGATCATCGTCATCATGGGAGTCGGCGTCGGAATGGCGGTCGGAGAACACACAGGACTGATTATCGCGGGACTTATCGGTCTCGTCATCGGTCTCGTGTATTTCGTGTTCGTCTTCTTCATCCAGTTTTACTCCCAAGAAATCGTCCTCAACGATGCCAGCGCAATCGATAGCCTCAAACAGAGTGCAGCGCTCGTCCGGAAACATCTCCTGAGTACGTTCGGGTATATGTTGATTTCCGCCGTCGGAGGCGGCCTAGTGGGCGGCGCAATCGGTGCCGCCGGACCTCTGTTGCTCCCCGCCCCCTCCCCGACGCTCGACAGCCAACCGCTCACGCAGGAGCTCCTCCTCGGAATGGGCGGCTACCTCGTGATAGTCGTGCTCGCAATAGCAGTCCTTGGAAGTATCCTCACGGTCTTCTCGGTCGCGTTCTACCGAGAGATTCGAACGGGCCGACGCGGCGGTCAGCCCATGAACGCCTAACGAGAAACCCGGTCTCGTACCGGACTCCGATTCGTTGTTTTGTCCCGCTCTCCAGAGTAGCGTGGCCACCAATTGGCCCGGCGAATGGATTGGTTTTTGTATTTTCATTCTGATACGTTCGTATGGGATTATTCGCGGCGTTCCGACAGAAAGTGACCGTCGAATCACTCGACTACACCAATACCAAACCGCTTCTAATCGGTTGTTTTCGGACGATACTCATCGCCGTCCAGTTCGTGTTACTATTCATCCTTCTGAGTGTGATTTATCCGCCTACATTCGGGCCACCACCGTCGTCGAAGACTGTCTCGTTTCTCGTCGGTGTCGTTCCCGGAATCGTGTTCGGCGGAGTTGCTTTGTGCCTCGCCCATCGTGTGGACGTTCCCGCGGAAAAAGCAAACTCGATAGTATATGGCGCAATCGACGTGCTTCTCATATTGGGACTGTATTGTCTCATCTTCTTCTACGACCCAGTGGCGAGTGGCATATATGGAGTCACCTATTTGCTGAGTCGAACGCTCGTCCTACTCGGTATCTTCGGTGGCTCTCGAATCAAAGCGGCCCTCGTATAACACGCCGGATAGCCAATCGGAGTCGCAGTTGTGAACGGAAGCCTATTTGGGGGATATAGCCGTGGCGCGAGAGCGGTGCTAGCTACGGGTCGACGACAGAATCGAAGTTTCGAAGCCCGTACTCTCGGGCCGGAATCTCGCCGAACGACGACGCTCGACAGGCAATCTCACCGTCGTTCAGAAGGGTAAACGAATCGCCGACGGCGGCGGCGAAGTCGGGGTAGTGCGTCGAGACGACGAAGGAGATTCCTTCGGCCGTGAGTTCGCGAATCAACTCGACGAGCGCCCGAGTGCCGTCGCCGTCGAGACCGGCGGTCGGCTCGTCGAGAATGAGGGAGGGCGGCTTCATCGCGAGCACACCCCCCAGGGCGGCCCCCCTTTTCTCGCCGCCGCTCCGGCGGCCACCAAGGCGGGCGCCCCTGTCCCCCGGGGCCACACCGGGGAGAACCCCCCCCCCCGGGGG
>NZ_JBZRPK010000664.1:0-6884 GCF_058382125.1 Haloferax sp. s1 | reverse complement strand
CGGGCGACCAACCCCCCCGCGGTTCAGAAGGGACAGCGACTCGCCACCGGCGGCGGCGAGGCGGGGATGGGCCGCGGAACCGACGGCGGAATTCCCTGCGCCGGTGAGTCCGCAACCCACCCCGCGGGGCGCCGGGGGGCCGCGCCGGGCAGGCCCGGCGGTCGCCTCGTGAGGGAGGAGTTAGGCGGCCTTCCGCGCGAGCACACCCGCCAGTGCGACCCGCTTTTTCTCGCCGCCGCTCAGGCGACTACAGAGGCGGTCCTCGTAGCCGTCGAGTCCAACGCGGGAAAGCGCCCACTCGACGGTGTCCTCCGAGTCGTTTCCGAGATTAATCGGCCCGAACGCAACGTCCTGTCCGACTGTCGGAGCAACGAGTTGGTCATCGGGGTCCTGAAACACGAAGCCGACCGTCTGCCGGAGGTCAGTGAGACTGTCGTCGTCGTATCGGACCGGGTCGCCATCGACCAGTACACGACCATCGTCGGGTTCCAACAGCCCGTTGAAATGCTTGAGGAGCGTCGATTTTCCGGCACCGTTTCGGCCGAGTAAGACCGTTACGTCGCCCGACTCGGCGCGGAAGTCGACACCGCGGAGGACAGCCCGGTCGTCGTAGCCGAACTGGAGGTCGACAGTCCGAATCACAGTATGCCCCCGAACTGAGCGAATACGGAGGGAGTACCCACAAACCGGACGAATACTAAGAGCGCGAGGGCACCCAGCGCATACGTGTGACCGCGGCTATCGTAGTCTCGGACCGGGAACACGCCGTCGTAGCAACGCGAACGCATCGATAAATCGAGTTGTTCTGCGCTGTCGAGTGAGCTTAGCAGTAACGAAGTAGCGACGTGCTTGGTCGTCCGGAACGTCGCACGTTTAGAGGTGAATCCGCCGCGGAGTTTCGCAGCGGTGTACAGCCGAATCGACTCGTCGACGAGCACCTGAATGCCGCGGTAGACCAAAAGCAGCATCTCGACAAGTGGGTCGGGGAGTCCCAGCGTCCGCAACGCGGACACGAGCTGTGGAACAGTCGTCGTGAGCGCCAAAAACGAGAGCACCGAAAGCGATGCTATAGAGCGCAATCCGGTCTTCGTGGCGAGGAGGAGACCCTCCTCGGAGATGTGGAGTATCCAGTACTCGAAGACTGTCGTCGTACCAGGTGTGACGAGGGCAATCAGGACGAGACTGGGCAGCAGGAACCAAATCGGGTACTGGAGGAACGTGACGTACGCTCGGCCGACGGCGTGGACCGTCAAGAGCGAGAAGACGACAATCGCGGCCACGTACGACGAAAACCGGGCGCTCGTCGCAGTCAGCAACAATGACAGGAGGACGAAGTACTCTTTTACAGGTCCGTCGACGAGGGGGGTCGCATCGGCCTGAATTCGCTCAAGCGTCCGGTGCATGTGTCCCGTCTCTGAGGCGCTCAACGTAGTACGCCAGGACGAAGGCCGCAACACCGCCTTGGAGGGCGAACAACGCCAGTTCACCATACCCACCCGGTGGCGACCAGACGGAACTCGCCCACGGACTGTAGTCCGGGGCTTTGTCTTCGATAGTCGCAACCGCCTGCTCGTCTGTCGCACCGAGTCCAGCCACTGCCATCGTACTGAGGATGATAGCAAAGACGACCAAGACGCCGACTGCGAGCGGTCGCTTCATGCTGTAACCCCCAGTCGGTCTTTCGTAATCGAGCCGACGCGGACGAGATAGCCGACGAGCGCCGCCGCGATGAGTCCCTCGAAGATTCCAATCGGAAGTTGTGTGATGGCGAACACCGCCGCGAAATCGACAGTCGATGAAACGACGCCAGCAATCCCCTCTCCGCCGGGGAACGCCAACCCAAGTTGAACTGACGTGGTGAGATAGGTCACCCAGTCAGTGAGGACCGCAGCGACGAACGTCGCCTGTTCGAGCGAGAGGTGCGGACGAACCAACCGATATGCGGCCCAACCGACGAACGGGCCGACGATTCCCATCGCCGTGACGTTCGCACCGAGTGTCGTGAGTCCGCCGTGAGCGAGAAGTAGCGACTGATACAGAAGGACGATAGTCGCAGCGAATGCGGTCACTGCTGGACCGAACAGGACGACCATCACGCCCGTCCCGGTCGGATGAGAGCTACTTCCCACCACCGACGGCAGTTTGAGTGCCGAGAGGACGAAGACGAACGCCGTCCCAATGGCGATGAGTGCTTTCGTTCTGGTGTCTGTCTTCACAGCCGTGAGGGTTCGTTTGGCACCGTACGCGACGATTGGGAGGGCAACGACGGTCCAGACGATTGCCCAAAACGGTGGAAGGAACCCTTCCATGATGTGCATCAGTGAATCGCTCCGTATTCGTGTTGACGAGAACGAGGTCATAAATCAATTTTGGTTGTCTTAGCGCAACTCAGGTTTAATAACCCCGTCAACGATGTTGTGAAATCAGAATTGGTGTACTACAAGCACAATTGTTTTTAAGCGCCGTCGGGATGGTAGACTCGAATGCCACGCGTAACGCTTCCTCACGACGCCAAGGCAGGACCCACAAAGCCAGAGGTGAGAGCCGTCACGCTCGAAAAACTCGACTTGCGCCCGACTGACCACTTCGTCGATGTCGGGTCGTGTACCGGTTCGGTCAGCATCGAAGCGGCACAACGAGTCCAACGAGTAACGGCTGTCGAACGGAAACCGAATCGGCTGGAGGTGACCCGGAAGAACCTCGCGGCAAACGACTACGACGCCGACGTGACGCTTCGCGAAGCAGAAGCGCCGAGCGGCCTTCCAGATGACGCAGACGCGATGTTCGTCGGCGGGAGTCGAAACTTCGAGGCGGTGTTGGACCACGCCGTGGACACCGACGTCGACCGAATCGTGATGAACGTCTCCCGCGTCGAACCGACCGGCGCGGCTATCGAAGCGTTCCGCGAGCGGGACCTGCTCTCGGAGGTCGTCCAGATGCAGGTGAGTCACGGCTACGAACTCGCCGGTGCGACGAGTTTCCGGTCGAACAACCCCGTCTACGTTATCGTCGGGCGGCGTGACGCCGGAGGGCTGGACTGATGACCGTTTACGGTGTTGGATTAGGCCCCGGTGACGCCGACCTCGTGACCGTCAAAGGAAAGCAAATCCTCGAATCGGTCGATGTCGTCTATTCGCCGGGTCGACTCTCGCGGACAGTTGCACTGAATCACGTCCCGGAATCGCGCATCGGTGACCTCGACTTCCCCATGACGCGAGACCCGGACGAACTGCGTCGTGCATGGAAGGAGGCGGCCGCAGAAGTAGCAGAACAAGCGAAATCGAGCGATGTTGCGTTCGTAACGCTCGGAGACCCGAACGTCTATTCGACCTTCGGACACCTCCGCCGGACGCTCGCCGCGTTCCACCCCGAGGTTGAACTCGAAGTCGTCCCTGGCGTGAGTGCGATGACGGCGTTTGCCACCGCACTCGGCGTCGAAATCGAATCGGGAACCGGACTCTCGCTTCGCGAGGCCGCAAACGGGGCGGCACCGACAGGCCCAGACCGGATGATTCTGTTCAAAGTCACCGACGCCGTGGCGACCCACGAGGGACTGACGGACGCTGGCTACGACGTGAAGTTCGGCCGCCGACTCTTCATGGAACAGGGAGAGACGCTCGTCACGTCCGACCCGAAGGAAATCGAAGAGCGCGATTACTACACGCTGGCGTACGCAGAGCGCGAAGGTCTCGAACGTGACGTTGCGACCGCGGAGTTCGACGGTGTGGACTCGGAGGGGTCAGCGTGACGGCCGACGGAGACGCAGACACCGGATTCACCGACAACGAGGGAATTCCCTTCATCGGTGCCGGACCGGGCGACCCTGAACTGCTCACGGTCGCCGGAAAGAACCTCGTCGAAGAAGCGGACCTCGTTGTCCACGCTGGGTCGCTCGTGAACAGCGAACTCTTAGACGAGTACTGTGCGGACGCCGAGCAGGTAAACAGCGTCGGGAAGGACCTCGAAGAGCTGATTCCGCTGATGGCCGACGCCTACGAGGCGGGCAGAACAGTCGTCCGACTCCACAGCGGCGACCCGGCGATATACGGCGCGGCGCTCGAACAGATGGACGCACTGGCGAAGGAAGGAGTCCCGACGTATCTCGTTCCCGGCGTCACGTCGGCGTTCGCCGCGAGCGCGACCCTCCGAACTCAGTTGACGCTGAACGAAGTCGCAAACCACGTCGTCTTCACCCGGCCACAGGGCCGGACGCTCTCTCCCGAGGAAGACCACATCAGTGATTTCGTCGGCTTCGGCGACACGACGGTGTGTATCTACCTCGGCACGCACGCCGTCGAAGAGACGATGGACCGACTGCTCGACGAGGGACACGACCCCGACACGCCGGTCGCCGTCGTCTACCACGCCTCGTGGCCGGACGAGGATATCATCGAAGGAACCATCGAGACGATTGGCGAGAAAGTGTCCGAAGCCGGCTACCGGGCCTCGGCACTCGTGATGATTGGTGACGCTATCACTGGCTCGGACTACGAGCGGTCATTCCTCTACGGCGACTGGGCCCGCGGGGGAGACGCGCCGAACGACGAAAACGATTCTTCAGAACAAGAGCGTGATGCACAATGAGCGATAATTCGACAGACTCTGGCAGTGGCCACTGTCAGACGCCAGACAGCGACGGCGAGGTCGCACGCGAGATTGGCATCGTCAGTTTCGAGCGAAAACTCGACACGGCGGAGGAAATCAAGCGCGACCTCGCAGACGAGTACGACCGAATAGACATCCTCACCTACCACGGCGACGTGTTCGCTGAGCACTGGGGCGAATACGACTGTTTCGTCGGCCTGATGGCGAGCGGTATCGCCATGCGAAAGACCGCCGGACTCCTCGACGACAAGTGGGAAGACCCGGCGGTCGTCGTCGTCGACGAAGAACTAACGTGGGCAATCCCGCTTACCGGCGGACCCCACGGTGCGAATCAGGTCGCCTACGACCTCTCGAAACTCGGCGCTGTTCCGGCGATGACGACCGCCTCCGAGGCGGCCGGAAAACAGGGTGTCGAGAGCAAGGCGAAGGCGCTCGACACGCACGTCGTCAACGGCGATTCGACCGTTGCGACGAACCTCGCCGTCCTCAACGACGAACTCGGACCGGTTGCCCGACTCGACGGACCGAAGGCGGTTCTCGTCGACGACGACGTGACCGTCCTCAAGCGAAACGGCGAGGACGGGGTCGTCCTCGGAACCGGAAGCGTCTCCGGCGCGAAAAAAGAGCAGTTCCTGACCGCGTGGGAGCAAGCGCTCGACGACGCCGACTGCACGTGGGACGACGTTGACTTCGTTGCGACGGGCACGCGAAAGGCCGACGAACCCGGGATGCTCGACGCCGCCCAAGAAATCGGCGCGGGCGTCGTCTACTTCGAGAAGGAGACGCTCACCGAGTTCGAAGGCCCGACCCCGTCGCGGTCGAAGGAACTCATCGGCTGGCCGGGCATCGCCGAAGCGAGCGCGATTGCCGGCGGCCGTGACCACGAACTCGTCGTGAAGAAACAGCGCTACGACGATGCGGTGACCGTGGCGGTGGGACGATGAGCGAAGGCGCAGCGACGACGACAGGCGACCGCGAAGAAGCCCCTGACGACTACGGCACGCTCTACGTCGTCGGCATCGGCCCCGGCCTCCCCGCGCACATGACTCAGCGCGCCAAAGAGGTCATCCAGACTGCCGATTGCGTCGTCGCGTCGAACCTGTATCAGGAGTTCCTCCGCGACGACGACACGCTCCCGCCCGAAGACAGCGACGAGGGGCCCGAAGTCGTCCGTTCCTCGATGGGCCAACAGGTCGAACTGACCCGCGAGGCCTTCGAGCGCGTTCGAGAGGGTGAGGACGTGGCGCACGTCTCCGGCGGCGACCCGAACGTCTACGGCAAGTCCGACCTCGTGTTCACGATGGCCGACGCCGACGACGCGACGGACGTTCCCATCGAAATCGTTCCCGGTGTGACCGCGGCACTCGGCGGCGCGGCGATGATGGGCGCGCCGCTGTCGAACGACTTCTGTACCATCTCGCTGTCAGACAAGTGGCGTGGATGGGACGAAATCGAGGAGAAACTGCGCGCGGCCGCCATCAGCAACTTCGTCATCGTGCTGTACAACTGCTGGCGAAACTACACCCGCGCCATCGACATCGTCCGGGAAGAACGCGCTGACGACGTTCCGGTCGGCATCTTCAACGACGCCGGTCGCGGCGAATCGGGGCGGAATCTGGACGACGAGACGTTCTCGATTACGACCCTCGGCGACGCGAAATCCCACGACGAGGACGTCGGCGGGATGGGAACGTCGATTCTCATCGGCACCCACGAGACCGAACCGTGGAGTAACGACTACGAAACGTACCTCGTCACGCCCCGCGGCGGGCGCGACGTCGACGACTTCTAACCATGAGCGAAACAGACACAGAGACCGAATCGAAGTGCGGCGGAACGACGACTGACTCGACCGAAGAGACGAAGGAAACGACCTCGAAATGCGGCGGGAAGTCGAGCAAATCGGCTGAGCCAACTGAATCGACCGACTCCTCATCCTCGAAGTGCGGCGGTTCCTCCAAATCCAAGTCCTCGTCGAGTTCCGGATGCGGAAGTTCGAAGAAAAAACAGACCGACGAGAAGGTCGAGGCGACCGTCGACGACTTCGACGGCGAACCGGGCCAACTCGTCGCAGTCGGTCTCGGACCGGGTCGCCCGAGCGAGATGACGTCGCTGGCGAAAGAAACGCTCCGAGATGCTGAGCACATCGTCGGCTACACGACCTACGTCGAACTTCTCCCCGACGACATCGTGGAAGGTGCCGAGGACATCTACTCGACGCCGATGTGCGGTGAAGTCTCCCGAACCGAAGAGGCAATCGCCCGGACGCTCGCCGGAAA
>NZ_JBZRPK010000205.1:0-1934 GCF_058382125.1 Haloferax sp. s1 | reverse complement strand
CGAAGGCCGATGTTGGTTTGCGACTGTCCCAATGATCGAGCAAAGCGTCTCAAATATATTATCAAGCAAATAGTGGTAGTCGTTAACGAACTCGTCTGATGAGTCGACTGCAGGAATATTCTTGAAATTACCGCATATGTGTTTAGCAAACCCTTCTAAGTAAGACACCCACATATGGTGATCAATATTGTTTCTTAACCCTTGAACCAACATGATATTGAAATATCTAACCGAGATGAATATTGGATCACGAAACACTACACGTTCATTGAAAATAGAAAATCGCTCATTCCGGTTATTGTACACGTCGTGCTTTCCTCCGCCTTGTGCTTCCAGTAGCTCGATCGTTCGATCTCCAATTGGCTTCCAAGCCAGCAGATCCTGCGCAACTGAGGGATCCTCAAATAGAGCATCCAACAGTTCGTTCCCTGGTTCTATAGAATAATTGTTGAACTCACCGTTACGGTTATTCCTGATTTCTCTGTAGAGGATACTGGATTTCTCTTCATGTAAACTTCGAAGGAACCGGTCAGTAAACTCTTGTCGCGGAAACCAATTGCTATCCTTTTTAATAAGCTTTATTCCAAGGTCTGGATTTGTTGTGGCGAGTGCGGTTGCGACATCATCCGATAGAAGAGCACGCTCTACGGTATTCTCGCTACTCTGACTTCCGCTGCTAGAATTGAAGAGATACCCAAAATTGTCATCGATCACATTTAGCAACGCATCATATTGTTTCCCGGTATAGAACTCACGCAAAACTGTAGCGAAATCATCGTCATCGACCACTTTTGGCGGATTATCAACTAGTGTTCTCTTTCCTACATAGAAAACCACGCCGACAGCCAAGATCTGGAGAATATCGACCCAAAACAGCGACGGCAGACAGACTGGACCACAGAGGATCTGGAAAGATGGATTTGCTGTTTGAATATATCGGCCTGCCAGATACAATACAACAATTAGCCCGATTGCAGCAAGAACAATTCTCCTTCTCTCAGTCGACAAGGAGTACTCAATGCGCTTTCGGTCTGCTGGACGTAGAGCTTGATAAACCGCTATAGCAAGAGCAAGCAGTGAGAGTATCAGTATCTCGGCCATATCTCCTTTTAGAACAATCTCCACTTGAAGCCTATAGTCCTGGTTCTGGCTAGTTAGAAGTACTAATTGAGAGCGAAATCGAGTTTCAGGAGTGGCTCATTGGGGAGATAATTGTACTCTTCTATCATATACTCGTGAAGGGTCTCCGGATTGATTGCCAACATGCTGTCTCTACATTCTACATCCAAGCTGGATTGTACAAAGAAAATCATCTCTCCGTCTTCAGCATATTCTGTATAGGACTCTGGGCTAAGGCTCGCAGAGCCCGTCTTGACTTGTAGATACCCCGCAATGGATGTGCAATCTTCCTCCTTCCGCATTTCACATTCAATTTCTGCTTGGGAATTACTGGTGCTGGATTTGATTATCCGCCATCCTTTCGACTGGAGATAGCTAATAACGATATCTTCCGTTTCGCTTGCTCCCAGAATAGCGAAAACCCGCTCAGTATCTGCTCTCTCAATTTTCTCTGCCACCCGTTCACGTTCAAACGAGCTGTCAGAATCCAAGTTGCCCTGCGAATGAAGCGCTTCTATGACTTGTTTCGACTCCTCAGTCACCCCCGAATTCATGCGGTTTAGCGTCCCGAACCGGCCAGAGAACTTTCGGCGAACATAACCCGGCACGAGGGAATACGGAATATCTACCCAGTCAACGTCTCGGAATTGCTGGAGATCGCGGCGATCGTATTCGTCCTGCTTCTCACCAGTGAGGTTAGCCGCAACCCGCCAGTCACTCGTCACCCTACAGAGTGCGAACTGATTCTGCTTATTCACCCAGACGTAGTCACCGACTTCCATCTTCTTCAGGATATACCGAATCGCGGCAGTTAA
>NZ_JBZRPK010000206.1:0-1939 GCF_058382125.1 Haloferax sp. s1 | reverse complement strand
GTCTCAGTTACCGTGTCACGAAGTCTTCTTGCTTTCTGCTTAATTTCTAAAGTCTCGATTTCGGGGGTTTAAACACTCTGAGGAGTCACTAAACAAATGAAGTGGAGGGGTTAAGGCTGTTCACGAGAGATGCCGGGAAGACTGTCCAACGGAATAATAGACACGACCAACGACATGCGGAAGCCAATGTTGAGTATACGTTCACCGAGGGCCATCTCCATGGTCTCCCTCTCCGACGTATAGACCAACTGCACGAATCTATACTCGAACTCCGAAAAGCTCGTCTCCCGAAGCGCTCCCGTCGTATTAGTGCAATGTAAGCATACGAAGTCTACTCCCTCCCCCCACCACTTCATCTGTTCTTTGACGAACTGCAGAGTTCTCCCGGCGTCAATCAACGCAGGACCAAGCCAACCACCGAGTTGTAACTGTCTCGACTTCGGGATCACTCGTTGGACTGTACTTTGTGAGTGCCTCAGATACATCAGAACAGATGAAGTCGTGGTGTACTCTATTTATATTCTGAAAGGACAGATGAAACAGAAGAAACAGATGAACCGGTGGCTATATGTGGGATACGAGTGTCCACCAGTTATGGGCTCTTTCGAGTTCTCGCAATCAAATCAAATCTTCAAAAATCGAGACGTGCTGCGTGAAGACTATACTCCGGAAGAGCTCGTTGGACGTGATGAAGAACTTAGCGAGTATCACTCTGCTCTCCAGCCAGTAATCAACAACGAGCTTCCATCAAACATCTTTTTGTACGGGAAGTCTGGTGTCGGAAAAACTGCTGCAACGCGATTCTTACTAGACCGGCTCCAAGACGCCGCTCAGTCAGTTGCCGACCTCGACCTCCACGCGGTGCGCGTTAACTGCGACGGGCTCAACACGAGCTACCAAGTCGCCGTGACAATCATTAACCGCCTGCGAGACCCAGAAAATCAGGTTCCAATGACCGGATACCCACAGTCGAAGGTGTACCAGTACCTGTGGGAAGAACTCGACCAGTATGGGACGATACTCATCATCCTCGACGAGGTCGACCACGTCAAAGACGACTCTCTGCTCTATCAGATTCCGCGCGCACGAGACAACGGCTACGTCATGTCGGCGAAGATTGGGCTCATCGGCATTTCGAACGACCTCTCGTACCGAGAGGGGCTTTCGGCGAAGGTCCAATCGAGCCTGTGTGAGAAGGAGGTGTATTTCCCGCCATACGATGCCGGGGAACTCCGCAAGGTGCTCGACCAACGGACACGAGTCGCTTTCCACGACGACGCCCTCTCGGAGGAAGTTATCCCACTCTGTGCCGCCTACGGGGCGAAAGACTCGGGCGACGCTCGACAGGCGATCAATCTGCTCCTCGAAGCGGGGGACATCTCACGAAACGAGAATGCACCTCAGGTGACGAAGGAGCACGTCGACCAGGCCAAACGAAAGCTCGAATCCGACCAAATCACGACCGGCGTTTCGAAGCTCACAGAGCACGCCCGTCTCACGCTCTACGCGCTCACGACGTTCGCCGCAGACGGTGACACACCGGTCACGTCACCGACGATTCGCGAGCGCTACCTCGCACTCTGTAGCTCTAGCGGCATTGACCCGCTTTCACACCGTCAGATGCAGAGTCATCTCTCCGAGTTGAAGATGATGGGCGTCATTACCGGGCGGGAACGAAATATGGGGCGTCGTGGTGGAAAGAAGGTCCTGTACGGACTCAACTACGACCTCGGCCTGATTGCAGAAACTCTCGCAGACACTATCGACGAAATCGGTGTTCATCGCTCGATTCAACCGTTCGTCGAGAGCCGTTCAGAGACGTAGCTCGTAGAACAGATGAAGTGGTGGGGGGAGGGAGTCATGTACGTGGTGGAGATATCCCTCCTGGTTGGTATACCCAGAACAGATGAAGTGACGGCGGGAGGGGGTCTGCCTCCCT
>NZ_JBZRPK010000207.1:0-1941 GCF_058382125.1 Haloferax sp. s1 | reverse complement strand
GTTCAAACGTGTAGCGGTCGCCGTCGAACCGTTCTTCGCCCAAGTCAGCGGCCACCGTCGAGATGACGCGTCGCGCGATAGTCCGGTCACCCTCAACGAGCACAAAGACGTCAATGTCGCTTTTGCGGTCGGCTTCACCACGGGCGACACTGCCAAAGACGAGAATGCCGAGTACGTTCGTGACTGCATCTGTCTGTTCGATTGCGGCGTTGACCCGTTCAACGAACGCTCGAACCGGTGCGTGATACTCAACTTGTGGAATCCCGAGAACAGGGTCGTCTTTCTGCAGTCGAGCGGGGTTGATCGAGACGTACTTGCGCTGTGTTGTCTGTCGAACCTGTACGATATCAAGAGCTTCAAGGAACTCAACTGCTCGCCAAACTGTCGACCGACTCCGGTCTGTTATCTCACTCAATTCTTTGAGTGTGAACTCGGACTGGTGTGCATCAATGAGGTGGCGTACCACGTCATCGGCCGCACGCAACCGAAACACTCCCGTGTCGCCACGTGGATCAACTGGCAAACAGATATTTATCCCTTGTTCTGTATTCTCGGACACTATATGATTTTATGCAACAGCTTATAACAAATCTGTGCGTCAACCCTCTGCAAAGGGACTTACTCCAACAGTCCGCCCCCATAGCGCGGTGTTCGACACACGGAGCACCGCCAGACAGGCTCTCCAGCCCACGCTGCGGATGGGCTGTCGTCGCGTGAGTCGAACCGATGCGGTGTCTACTCCCCACACGACTGACAGCGGAGCAATTGCCGTGTTGGCGAGGCTGACGACGACTGTGACGACGAGACATCAGCAGACGCTCGCTGAAGTGCAATCGCCGGGACAACCCACGTCTCTGAGTCCGAGAGTAACTGTTCACGCCAAGAGTCCTCAGTAATCTGCGTCCCAGCAGCGTCGTACCACCGGGAGCACCAAGAAGGTTTCAACAGGTTCAAGAAAATCGTAACCGCGAATCTCCGGCTACGCTGATGCGGGCGACGAAGACCCCTCATCACGCGGCAGACCGAACTCAACCTCAATCCGGACCGTATCGTAGGGGACGTACGGCTTCTTTGCGCGACCATCCTTCTCGAAGTGGACGATGTCGTACTCGGCTAGTAGGTGTAGATCGTCGTGCACATCGTGGACGTCGCGCTCCAAGCGACTAGCCAGTGCGCGGATACTCTCGGGCGGGCGTTCCATCACCTCTTCGAGGAGTTCCATCCGCCGGTCGGTTAGCAGTTGGCGGAGCCGCGTCCGATCCTCGAAGTTGACGACATGCGGTACCTCTTCACCCTGCTCCCACCGTTCGGCCCGCTCAAGAGCCGCCGCCTGTGCCTGTTCTGCTGGGAGCGACGTGATACGGAGAGTCGAAGGGTACTCGACCTCGTCCGGGTCGGGAGTGAATTCGTCGTGCGTCGGTTCAGTATCAGTTGGTTCGTTGCTCATAGATCTCGTTCACCTCGGTTTGGAAATCGTTGACTAGGTCGGACAGCCCTGTGAACTCCAACTTCGTGATGTCGCCCTCGGGTGTATGTCGGTGGTGTCGACCAACATCCAAGTGGTACGGCGAGTTATCATACCGCAGGAGCGTGTCGCCGTCAGCGTCCATGTACTGAAAGCTGTATTTCAGTCCCTGCGGGAAGTCTTCGCTTGAGGGAACCTGCCACGCGACCATCTCATACCGACTTCCATCTGGCTTCTCGTTTTCGTCCCGGTACACAACCCTTGCAGGCATCGTTCTCCTATGTTGTGGTACAACCCCAACAATGTTAAAGCTTAGCGTTTGGGACGTCCCCCAACAGTCAGATTCCGTACACTCAGCACCGCTTTGAGCTTTTTTAGCGATAGTACTTCGTCCGTACCCTTTCTTTGAACGGTATTCAACGCCATCTCACGCGGTGCTTAACTCTCGTGTGGGAAAGTTCGTCTCAAGCCCGTTT
>NZ_JBZRPK010000208.1:0-1947 GCF_058382125.1 Haloferax sp. s1 | reverse complement strand
GACACGTTTTCTTCAAACCTGTCTTCGAACTCTCGGAGTGCATCTCGCTCTGCGGCCTTTGTCTCTTGCTGCGTGAACAAGGGAACTCGGTCACGACCGTCTTGTACACCATCCCGGCGGAATTTATACGGGATCTGGAGTTGCTGCCGTGACGATTGCGTATCTGGTTCCTGTTGTGTATCAGTCTCCTCTGGTGTCTCTGGTGTCTCGGTGGCTTCGCTCTGGTCTGTTGAAGGGTCGGTTGAATCTACTGGCGGGTCGTCAGCGAACGGATCTTCGCCTGCTCCTTTCTTCATCCCAGTCATACGGTGAGCACCTCGTGGTCAACGTCACGGGGTGCTGGAGGGTTTGGTGCCTCGATGCCAACCTCTGCTTCGAGGTGTCGTGCCAAGCGATCGAACTGAGCCAGTGTTTCGAGTTCGTAGTCACGACGGCGAGAGCGGTGGTCACGTACGTACTCAAACGCAGAGCACTGTTCCATCCAGCACCCCTCCATAAGAGATGCACGCTCACTGATTATCTCTGGAATTGGATAATCAATCTCGTCTAGAATCGTCCGCTGATCGCGTGTGTTTTTGAATCCTGTGGGAACTGCAGCGAGGACACCAACGTCAATATTGAGTTGTTCTTCGAAACCAGCGACAAGTGCTTCTAAGCCCTCAACTGCTGCGCGACCTTTGGCGCTTGGTTCGACGGGAATCACTAACGACCGCGTCGCGTGGATTGCATTGTAGAGATGCGGTCCCTCAGTTGCGGGTGGGTCGCAAATTAAAACATCGTATTTCTCGGGGACGCCTGCCTCACGGAGCACACGAAGCAACTGTGCGTGCATTCCGAACGCCTCCCCCATAGCCTCTGCTTGGTCTTTTTCACGCTGTAAGAATTCGGCGAGGTCTGAGAGCATATTATGCTCAGGTACAATGTCGACCCCCTCTACTGTTCGAATAAGGTCAGTGAACCCTCCGTTTGGTCGCCGAATCATATGGCGGACTAAGTTGTCAACTGAGTCTGTTCGTTGTTCATCAACGCCAAAGAGGCGTGAGAGGTCTCCATCTTGCGGGTCGAGCGGCACGACAAGTGGTTTTAATCCAGCACGAGCGTGTGCGACCGCGAGGTTCGCTGCAGTGGTCGTTTTCCCGACCCCTCCTGCCTCGCTGTATGTTGAATACGTAAGCATGCTTGTCTCATGAATGACCTTCATCTTGAATCTTCTCCACATCAAATCATGTTGTGTTGTATATTCTCCATGTACTGACTGGCATTCATGGTTGTACAAAGTGACTGAACACAATGAACATCAGTACTGAATATTGGGACTGAACAAATCTAATGAACAAATTTGCTGAACATCTCTTCTGAACATCTCTTCTGAACATCTCTTCTGAACATCTCTTCTGAACAGAGCTAGTGAACACACCGATACGGTTGTCAGCAGGTGATTGAGTTAGTGTTCGGTTGTTAGTAGCCAAAGGATGCTCATCGTATCTCGATCAGTAACCCATTGACTATCTCCACTGATTTTTGGTTTTTGATCTTATCTTGACTGAAGTTAATGAACACCACTACTGAATGTTCTTAATGAACACAACTAATGAACAAATGGATTGAACAAATACCTTTGCAGTGGTCGCTCGTGAGAAATATTGGAGGCAAGCTGTGTCACACGCGCCTCCCCATCCCCCTATGACGAGTGATTCGACGATACTCGGACGATGTCCGGACTGTGGTGCGGAGATTGAGCCGTATCAATCGCTGATCGAGTTCGAGGAAGCAGATGGGACTACTGGCGTATTTGCTGAGTGTTACTCGTGCGACGAGGTTGTTCGGCCAGAGTAACGAGACCGTGCTATTCGTCCACGAGATCGGGCACGCCATATTCACGTTGAAGAATCGATAGGCCCCGGTGAGGGTGAGTCAGGATTCGCTTCTAACCCCGACCCAGACGCA
>NZ_JBZRPK010000209.1:0-1962 GCF_058382125.1 Haloferax sp. s1 | reverse complement strand
CTACGTCGCACCCGGCTCGCCCCCGCTAGCGGGCACTCCGTGGCATTCCCGCCTCCGGCTGCGGGGGTCCGGCGAGGGGGCGGCCGTGTACCGAACGGGCAGCCGGCGGGATGCGGGTGTTTCAAACGCGACTGAGAACGCACCGCGGGTCGTCGTCGCCTACGAGTGGGACCGCGACGAACTCGAATCGGAACTCGACGGCTACGTCGTCCGACAGCACGCATTCAAACTCTGGAACGAGGATGTCGTCGTCTTCATCGACCAGGACGCACTCGACGCGGCGAACTCGACAGAGCGCTGAGTCGTCAACGAGCCTACGTTTGAGGGCGCTGAAGTCGTCGATGATAGCTCTATTTTATCCACGAACGTGAGTATTTGGGCATCCAAGGTGGCAACGTTTATGCACCGACATACTAAACCGGCGATTGTGACCGTCACTGTACCCGGACCCACGCTCGGCGTCGTCGGCGGGGGCCAACTCGGGCGTATGCTCGGTGAGGCCGCCGCGCCGCTCGGCGTCGACATCGTCGTCCTCGACCCGACACCCGACTGCCCGGCCGCAGCGGTTGCCGACCAAATCGTCGGCGACTTCGACGACCCCGAGGCGATGGCGGAACTCGCCGCACGGGCCGATGCACTGACGTTCGAAATCGAACTCGCGGACCCCGACCTCCTCGACGAACTCGCTTCCGAGGAAGAAATCGCGGTCCACCCGTCTCCCGACGCGCTGCGAACTATCGAAGACAAACTCGTCCAGAAAAAGACGTTCGGCGACGCCGGAATCCCGATTCCGCCGTTCCACCGCGTCGACGACGCGGACGACCTTCGCGCCGCCCTCGACGAGTTCGGGTCGGTCATGCTGAAAGCCCGAACCGGCGGTTACGACGGCCGCGGAAACGTTCCGGTCACCGACCTCGAAGACGCGGAAGATGCTATCGAGGCGGTCGGCGGCCCGGCCATGGCGGAGGCCTTCGTCGATTTCGAGCGCGAACTGTCCGTCATCGGCGTTCGCGGCGAAGACGAGATTCGAACCTTCCCTGTCGGCGAGAACGTCCACGAGGAGGAGATTCTCCGGGAGACTATCGTTCCGGCGCGGACGACCGACGAAGTCAGCGAAGAAGCCGACCGGGTTGCTCGTGAGGTGCTCTCGCATCTGCCCGGTCGCGGCGTCTTCGGTATCGAACTCTTCGAGACGGCGGACGGCGACGTGCTCGTGAACGAAGTCGCCCCGCGCCCGCACAACTCGGGTCACTGGACCATCGAGGGCGCGCTTTGCTCGCAGTTCGAACAGCACGTTCGTGCCGTCCTCGGATGGCCACTCGGGGCGACGACCCGCCGCTCGCCCACCGTGATGGCGAACATCCTCGGAACCGTCGACGAGTCGCGTCCGGCCCACCTCGGCGGTCTCGCAGACCCGCTCTGTGACCCCGGCGTCTCGCTGCACTGGTACGGCAAAGACGAGGCCCGACCCCTGCGGAAGATGGGCCATCTCACCGCCGTCGGCAACGATGAGACGGATGTAGAGACGCTTCTCGGACGCGCACGTGAACTCCGAGACGGTCTTCGCTTCGACTGAGCAACCAGCGACCACTCTTCGACTGAGTAACCGGCAACCTAACCACCCTAACCGATACAACCGACTCGAACTGACTCCCTTTCGAGTACCACATCCCACACAAACAGACACCAATGACGACCGAACAGGACCTTATCGACGAACTGCACGCACAGGCCGACGATGACCGCGACCCCGAAACGACGCCCGACGTGGGCATCATCATGGGGTCCGACTCCGACCTCGATGTGATGTCCGGCGCGCACGAGGCACTGGACGCCCTCGGGTTCGGCGAGCAGACGGACTACGAGAACGCTCCCGAAGAGCGCTTTACCTACGAGACGTACGTCGTCTCGGCGCACCGGACGCCGGACCTGCTGTACGCCTACGGCGAGACGGCTGCCGAC
>NZ_JBZRPK010000210.1:0-1974 GCF_058382125.1 Haloferax sp. s1 | reverse complement strand
GCCTCACACCGAGTGACACGGCGCAACTCGACCCCGAGCGCGTCGCCGGATTCGTCACGGTCACTGGCGGCCGAACCTCGCACGCGGCTATCTTCGCCCGGTCGCTCGCCCTGCCCGCCATCGTCGGCGTCGGCGAGGAGTTGAACGCAGTCGAAGACGACACGGAAGTCGTCGTCGACGGTGAGACCGGCGACCTCGTGGTCCAACCGGACGACGAGCAGAAGGAGGCCGCCGCGGCCGATACCGACGTGGAAATCCGCCACGACCCGGTCGAGACGGCAGACGGCGTCGACATCGAAGTCGCGGCGAACATCGGCACGCGTGCCGACCTCGGGCCGGCAGTCGACCGTGGGGCCGACGGCGTCGGGCTGTTCCGGACCGAATTCCTCTTTCTCGACCGCGAGTCGCCGCCGGACGAGGACGAGCAGTTCGAGGCGTACGTCGAGGCGGCCGAGTCGTTCGACGCCGGGCGCGTCGTCGTCAGGACGCTCGATATCGGCGGCGACAAGCCGGTTCCCTATCTCGACTTACCGGACGAGGAAACCCCGTTCCTCGGTGAGCGCGGTATCCGCCGGTCGCTCGGCCCCGACGCCGACCTCTTCGAAACGCAGATTCGCGCCCTTCTGCGTGCTGCGGGAAGCGCCGACGGAGCACGCCTCTCTGTGATGCTCCCGCTCGTCTCGACGGTCGAGGAACTTCGGCGTGCACGTGAGCAATTCGAGTCGGTCGCGGACGACCTCACAGAGGAGGGTATCGTCCACGAGATGCCCGAGTTCGGCATCATGGTCGAAACGCCCGCAACGGCCTTCATGGCCGACCAGTTCGCCCCGCACGTCGACTTCTTCAGTATCGGGACGAACGACCTCGCACAGTACGTGATGGCCGCAGAACGTGGGAACGAGCGCGTCTCCGACCTCGGCGACTACCGGCAACCCGCGGTGCTCCGCGCCATCGACGCGACCGTCTCCGCCGCCGACGGCACCGACTGCTGGGTCGGCATGTGCGGCGAGATGGCTGGCGACCCCGACCTTACCGAACTGCTCGTCGGTCTCGGACTCGACGAGTTGAGCATGAGCGCCGTCACGGTTCCGCAGGTGAAAGCAGCCGTGACGGAGACAGATACCGAAGACGCAGAAGCCCTCGCGGCGCGCGTACTTCGGGCTGAGACCAAGGCTGAAGTCATAGAGACCCTTACAGAGAACCAATGAAATTCGTCGCAGTCACATCCTGTCCAACCGGTATCGCACACAGCCAGATGGCGGCTGAGAACCTCCTGCAGACCGCAGAACGCCTCGGACACGACATCGACGTCGAAGTCCAGGGCGCGATGGGGACACAAGACGAACTCGATGCGGACGCCATCGCCGAGGCCGATGCGGTCATCATCACCTCGGACACGTCGGTCAGCCGCGACCGATTCGAGGGAAAACTCGTCCTCAAAGGGACCGTCAAAGACGGCGTCAACAACGCCGAAGCCGTCATCGAGAAGGCGGCCGAACTCGCCGACGCGGGCAAGACCGGGTCGGTCACTTTCGGGAGCGGCGAGGGCGCTGCCGACGCGGATGCCGAGGCTGCCGCCTCGTCGGAAGCAGAATCGGGTGCTGAACGTGCGCAACCTGACGAACCTGTCCGTCGCGGCGGCGACCCGGAGAAGGGCCTTTTCGCCCGGCTGAAGAAGCTGTTCTCCTAAGCTCACTGGCGGCGGCGAGTTCGCTGTTTTCTCACGCTTCGAGCGGCGCGACTTCGACGCTTCACGAAAATTAACTCGGACACGAACAAACAATAACGTGCAGATTCGAAACTCGCTTCCCATAGATTATTATCCTCGCAATCGTTGACGAATTCGAGGTGAACGCATAATGCCGTTCTACGGCGGGGAGGAACGCGCCACAGTGTACGACGAGGCGCTCGACGAAGGATTCGGTCTCATCGCGAGCAACATCGCGGAGCCGAGCATCATGATGGGACTCATGG
>NZ_JBZRPK010000665.1:0-13208 GCF_058382125.1 Haloferax sp. s1 | reverse complement strand
TCTCTCCGACTGTGACGTGCCATGTCGAATGACCGTGCCAGATGAGTTCCATAGCACGCCAACGGTAGGCGCGAAATACACAAAAAGGTACTCGGAGGCGGTGGTGTGACTGGGTTTTTGTGTGTCGAATTCGAGTAACGGCGTCGGAATACGCAATTCACGGGAAGCCACGAAACCCGACTCTCACGAACACGGCAAACCGGCCAGATGCAATGGGATGCAAAAACCTATCACGACCCATCCCAACCCGTCGGCCATGCACCACGTTCGATTCCGCGACCCGGCCGGTGCGGTCCGGCAAGGGAAGTGGCACGGAGACGCTGTTTCCTTCGGCGGTGAAACCTACAACCTCGACGAGGTGGACGTGCTTCCGCCGTGCGAACCGACGAAAATCGTCGGCATCGGCCGCAACTACGCCAAACACGCCGAGGAGCGGGACGAAACGGTTCCCGACCGGCCGCTTCTCTTTCTCAAGCCGCCGAACGCGGTCGCCAGCCACGGCGACACCGTGACCCTCCCCGCCGGAAAAGAAAACGTCGAACACGAGGCCGAACTGGCCGTCGTCATCGGCGAGCAGTGCCGGAACGTCGCCCCCGAGGACGCCGAGGGTGTCGTTGCGGGCTACACCATCATGAACGACGTGTCCAACCGCGACGACCAAGATATCGAGACCAACTGGGTCCGCGGCAAGGCGTTCGACGGCGCGGCCCCACTCGGTCCGGTCCTCGCCGACCCCGAACACCTTCCGGACGATGCCAGTATCTCGCTGCGTGTGAACGGCGAGGTCCGACAGGACTCCAACATCGAACATCTCATCTTCTCGATTCCGGAACTCGTCGCCGAAATCACGACCTACATGACGCTCGAACCGGGCGACGTAATCTCGACGGGCACGCCGGAGGGTGTCGGTCCGCTGGAAGACGGCGACCGCGTCGAAGTCGAAGTCGAGGGCGTCGGCGTCCTCGAACACGACGTTCGGCAGGTTTGAGCGATACCCGTTTGGGGGTCTTACGGGTCGTTCGACTCCACAAAGAGGTAATTTAATAGAGTCACCAGGTTATCATTTAGTGTGTCCTCCCCAGATTCGAAATTGGAACAGTCCGTGTCGTCTTTGTATCGAGCGATACTCGGGAGTCTCCTTGCAGTCGTTGGAATATTCATCTTCGGAGCGCTACGGCAACTGTCGACGGACAACCTCATCTGGGGCGTCATCGGCTTTGCGGCGGTCATCGTCGTGGCCTACTGGGTATTGATGCTCTTTCTGGAGGGAATCGAAGATGGTGTTGACACGGGATACCGAACGCACTCTGGAGATGACCGACCGTAGCGGGTTCGACCGAAGCGAGGTATTCGGTCGCGCCGTCGCTGTCTCCTCTTCAATCCCCAGAGAAACACCACCCTGCCGTCGTGTTCGTCGTCCAACGGTAACGTCCGCGGAGGACAAGCCATATGTTTAGGCTCACCTAACACCGGGCGAATGCGACTGACGCGACGGGACGCACTCGCGGTGCTCGCCGGTCTCGGCATCACCGGCGGTGCCGTCGCTGTGAGCCAGTTCGACCCGCCGACTGCCGATGCAGATGGCGATAGCGAGGTTGACGACGGTGAACATCCCGAAACGGACGCCGACCTACTGGCGACGATGAGCGCCGCCGCAGAAGTCATCTATCCGAGTCAGGCGGAGGGTATCGACGAGTTCGTCGAAACCTACGTCGTCGGGCGCGCAACCGACGAGTCTCGGCGGGCCGCGATAGTCGAGGCCGTGACCGAGTTGGACGAGGTCGCCCGCGACTGGTACGGTGCTCCGTTTTCCGAACTCTCGGCCGACGACCGAGACAGTCTCCTGCGCGAACTCGGCGTGGCGGCCGCCGACCCCGTCCCCGACGGGAACGTCTCCGAACGACTGCGCTTCCACGTCGTGAACGAACTGCTCTACGCCTTCTACTCCTCGCCGGCCGGCGGCCGACTCGTCGGCATCGAGAACCCAATCGGCCACGCCGGCGGGACCGAGAGTTATCGGCGGGCGACGATGGACGAAAGGCCGAGCGAAGCGAGTCGGGAGGACACCGATGGCTGACGAACCGGACCGAGCGCCGGTCGCCGACGCGGATGTGTGTATCGTCGGTGCTGGCCCCGCAGGCGGCATCGTCGCTCACCAACTCGCCGAGTCCGGGGCGAACGTCGTCGTTCTCGAAGCGGGACCCCGGTTCGACGGCGACCGACGGGAACAACTGGAGCGACACATCCGCCCGGGTCTCGGAAACCCGTGGGAGATGGGCGGCCCGCGCGACGAGTTCTCGTCGTCCGGTGAGTCGTTCTATCCGCTGAACGCCGCCCGCGTGAAGGGCGTCGGCGGGACCACGCTCCACTGGCAGGGCATGGTGATGCGACTCCACGAACGCGACTTCGAACTCGACTCCCGACACGGCGTCGGTGCCGACTGGCCCATCGGCTACGACGACCTCAAACCCCACTACGCCGAGGCGGAGCGCGAACTAGGCGTTGCTGGCGCAGTCGACAATCCGTACGCGCCGTCGCGGGACGACCCGTTTCCACTCCCTGCGTTCCCGCCGTCGCACTCGGATTCCATCTTCGCCGAAGCCTGCAAACGACTCGAACTCGACATGCACTCCGCGCCGAGCGCCCGCAACTCCGAACCGTACGACGGTCGCTCGTCCTGCGTCGGGTTCGGGACGTGCAAACCGGTCTGCCCGTCGGGCGCGAAGTACACCGCCGAATCGCACATCGAGAAAGCCGAAGCAGCAGGAGCGAGAGTTATCGACCGGGCGCGCGTGCGCCGACTCGAACACGACGACTCCGGCGAGCGCGTCGTCGCCGCCGCCTACACGACCCCAGACGGCCAAAATCACCGACAGAAGGCCGCACAGTTCGTTCTCGCCTGCGGTGGCGTCGAAAACGTCCGACTGCTCTTGCTCTCGGAGTCCGACCGCTACCCCGACGGTCTCGCAAACTCGTCGGGACTCGTCGGCCGGTACTTCATGGACCACCTCTTCGCCGGAATGGGCGGCCGCCCCGACCGACCGACCAGACAGAACCACGTCGGCTTCAACACCAGCGAGTGTCACCAGTTCTACGACGATACCGACCCGGTCAACGGTGTCAAACTGGAATTTCTCAACTACGCCGGGCCGTCGCCGGTCATCGACTCGCTCCACGCCGATACGTGGGGCGACGAGTTGCTCGCGCAGTTGGATGAGGATTACGGAACCCACGTTTCGATGGGCGCGCTCGTAGAACAGTTCCCTCGCGAGGACAACTACGTCGGTCTCGACGGGGAGACGACCGACGATTTGGGTGACCCCGTTCCCGACGTTCACTGGTCGGTGGACGACCAGACGAAGGCCGCCCTCAAGCGGGCCAACGAGATTCAAGCGTCGGTGATGGACGAACTCGGCGTCGATGTGGAGTGGACGGTCGGCCCGGACAACACCGGCCCGGCGTTTCACCACATGGGAACTACGCGGATGGGAGATGACCCAGATTCGAGCGTCGTCGACGCTGAGTGTCGGACACACGACCTGCAAAATCTGTGGATTTCGGGGTCGAGCGTGTTCCCGACCGGTGGGGCGATGAACCCGACGCTCACCATCGCGGCGCTCGCGCTTCGACTTGCTGATTCGGTTCGACAGCGGGTTGCGTGACGACGATTCGAGAGCGCGTTTCCAACTCTGGTTCTGCGGTGCACCCCGTAATCGAATACGATTACAACAATCTGAGAACGACACCGGAGTGATTTACGTTTCGGCTGAGAAACGGAGACCAATGCTGCGGCGGCGATACATCCAGGCAATCGGTGCGGTCGGGGCTATCGGTACCGCAGGTTGTCTCAGCGGCGACGATGCAGGTGAGGACGAATCTGAAGTCGATGAGGCCAGCCACTCGAACACGGCCACAGACACGACCGCGGGCACCGGCACCAGCGACGGCCTCGTGCTCGCCACGGCGACGACGGCTTACGACACGGGCCTTCTCGACGCGCTCCACGAGGGGTTCGCAGACGAGTACGGCGTGCGCGTCAAGACGCTGGTACAGGGGACCGGAGCGGCGCTTCGAACCGCCGCCGACGGCGATGCCGACGTGGTTATCACCCACGCCCGTAGCGCCGAAAACGAGTTCCTCCGAGCCGGACACGGTATCAACCGCCGCGACCTGATGCACAACGACTTCCTCGTCGTCGGTCCCGAAGACGACCCCGCCGGTATCGACGCCGTCGGCAACGACCCGATTGCTGCGTTTCGGCGAATCGCCGACGCGGACGCGCTGTTTCTCTCCCGCGGTGACGACTCCGGAACCCATCTCAAAGAGCAATCGCTGTGGGACCGCGCCGACGCCGACAGGAGCGGCCGCTGGTATCAGGCGACCGGCGACGGCATGGGCGACACGCTCAGACAGGCGAGTCGGCGCGGGGCGTATACGCTCGTCGATAGGGGAACCTACCGCGTGATGTCGGATTCGACACTTCTTGCCGTCTTCGTCGAAGGCCCGCTCGGCGGCGGCCCCGACGTGCTGCGGAACGACTACGCCGTCATTCCGACGAACCCGGCGCGGCACGAGGTGAACTATCCGCTCGCGATGGCCTACGTGGGGTATCTCACCGGGCGTGAAGGCCAGTCGATAATCCGGGATTTCGGCGAGACGACGCTTTTCGTCCCCGACGCGCTCGACGAAGACCCGTCGTTCGACCAGTACCGTCCGGTCTCCGACACAGAGCAATAGTGACCCAGAGTACGCATCCTTAAGAACCGCGACCCGCATCTTCCGACCATGCAACCACGGGACCTCTCCGCACACACTCCCTACGTACCCGGCCGCGGAACAGAGGAGGTCGCCCGCGAACTCGGGATGGACCCCGAGGACCTGACGAAACTCTCCTCGAACGAGAACCCTCACGGCCCGAGCCCGAAGGCTATCGAGGCCATCGAGGACGCCGCGCCGACCGTGAGCGTCTACCCGAAGACAGCACACACCGATTTGACCGAGGCTCTCGCCGACAAGTGGGACCTCGAATCCGAGCAGGTGTGGGTTTCGCCCGGTGCCGACGGGTCTATCGACTATCTGACCCGCGCGATGCTCGAACCCGACGACGAGATTCTGGAACCGTCGCCCGGCTTTTCGTACTACTCGATGAGCGCCCGCTACCACCACGGCGACGCGGCCCAGTACGAGGTGTCGAAAGGCGACGACTTCGAGCAGTCCGCCGACCTCGTGCTCGACGCCTACGACGGCGAGCGAATGGTCTACCTCACGACGCCGCACAACCCGAGCGGTTCGGTCATCCCGAGAGACGAACTCGTCGAACTCGCGGAATCGGTCGACGACCACACGCTCATCGTCGTCGACGAGGCCTACGGCGAGTTCGCCGACGAGCCATCCGCAATCGACCTGCTCTCCGAGTACGACAACATCGCCGTCATGCGAACGTTCTCGAAGGCGTACGGCCTCGCCGGTCTTCGAATCGGCTACGCCTGCGTTCCCGAAGCATGGGCCGACGCCTACGCCCACGTGAACACGCCGTTTGCGGCCAGCGAACTGGCCTGCCGCGCGGCCCTCGCCGCGCTGGAAGACGAAGAACACGTCGAGAAGACGGTCGAATCCGTCGAGTGGGCACGCGACTACCTCCGCACCGAACTCGACGTTCCAACGTGGGAGAGCGCCGGCAACTTCGTTCTTGCCGAAGTCGGTGACGCAACTGCCGTCTCCCAAGCCGCCCAGCGAGAGGGCGTCATCGTCCGCGACTGCGGGAGTTTCGGTCTCCCCGAGTGCATCCGCATCTCCTGCGGCACCGAAGCACAGACCAAACGCGCCGTCGAAGTCCTCAATCAGGTCGTCTCGGAGGTGCCGACAGCGTGAAAGTCGTCGTCACCGGAACGCCCGGAACCGGGAAGACCACGGCGACAGACCTCGTCGCCGACGACCTCGACCTCGACGTAATCCATCTCAACCAACTCGTCAAAGACGAAGGACTCTGGTCCGAACGCGACGAGGACCGCGACACGCTCGTCGTCGACCTCGACGCCGTGCGCGACCACCTCGGCGACTGGGATGGAATCGTCGACAGCCATCTCGCACACCACCTCGACGCCGACCGCGTCGTCGTCCTTCGGTGCCGCCCGGACATCCTCGAATCTCGCCTGCTCGACCGCGACGAACCCGAAGCCAAGGCGCGTGAGAACCGCGAGTCGGAGGCGCTGGACGTAATCCTCGGCGAAGCGGTCGAGTTCCACGGCGAGGACGCCGTCTACGAGATAGATACGACCGACCGCGACCCCGACGCCGTCGCAGACGAGATTGCGGCGGTCGTCGCGGGTGAGCGCGAACCGTCCGCAGGAACCGTCGACTTCATCGACTATCTATGACGCTCGACCAATACCGCGACACCGCAGACAAGCTTCTCGTCCCGTTCGTCTCGGCCGCCGACACCGCCGGACTCTCGCCAAACGGCGTGAGCGTCATCGCCTTCGGCTTCGCTATCGCGGCGGGGGCCGCCTTCGGACTCGCCGACCCGCTTTGGTACGGACTCGGCGCGGTGTTCGTCTTCCTCAACGGCTGGCTCGACCTCGTCGACGGCGCACTCGCCCGCGAACAGGGCGTCTCCTCGAAAGCCGGCGACCTGCTCGACCACGTGCTGGACCGCTACGCCGACATCGTCGTTCTCGTCGGTCTCGCGGCCGGTATCGACTCGTTCGCACTCGGTCTCGCAGCCGTCACGGGCGTTCTCATGACTTCCTATCTCGGCACGCAGATTCAGGCGGTCGGCCTCGGCCGCGCCTACGGTGGACTCGTCGGGCGCGCCGACCGACTGGCGCTCATGGGCATTGCCGGTCTCGCATCCGCCGTCTACACCGACCCACTCGGTGGATTCACGCTCGTCGGCTGGCTGCTCGTGTTCTTCGCAATCGTCGGCCACCTCACCGCTCTCCAGCGATTCTGGGGCGCGTGGAGCGACCTCTCATAGAAAAGACTAATTTTTGACACGGCGGGCGTCGATGTGTGCCTTCCGCCCTCCCATCACCGTCCGATGTAGTGTTCATGTTCGTTCCGTTCGTCGTCCTCGTGGCGACATCGCTCTGGATTTCGCGGAACGCCGCTGCTCGCGGACACAACTTTCCGAACGTCCTCGGGGCGATTACCGCGTTCGTTCCCATCGGGTTGGTTGCCTACCTTCTCCTCTTTGCCAGTAACAATCCGCGACGGCATCCGCCAACGAGAACCGAACGGGGTGCGCTTACGGTTCTCCTCGCAGGTGCCGCGTCGTATCTCGTCGGCGCGACTACGCTCCCACCGGACCCGTACACGCAGGGCATCTGGCTCATCGGCGCGTTCTTCGGGCTGCTTCCCGTCTCGTATCTCGTGGTCTACCGACGCGGCTACCAACTCGTGACGCGCCCGGTGACTCGTCGCGTGAACACTCTTCTCGGACGCGAATGAGCCGAACGCTGGCACACGTTCTTTCGCGGGGCCGGTGGCGTGCCTTTTATACGCAGCGGGCCGGTACGTGAGGGTATGCCTCAGTGCGAGATGTGCGGCTCCGACCGAGCCTCGTTGAAGACGGTGAAGGTCGAAGGCGCAGAACTGCAGCTATGTGACGACTGCGCCGAGTTCGGCACGGAGGTCCGCACCGAATCGACTTCCAGCGCGAGCACGAAATACTCTACCTCCTCGTCGAGTTCGAAGGCGTCCCGTTCCTCTGGGTCGTCTTCGTCTTCGTCCTCGTCGTCGACGCGCCGACGCCGCGACATGTTCGACGACATGGACGAGATTGCGACCGACTACGACGCCCGAATCCGCGAGGCGCGCGAATCGCGCGGCCAGAGCCGAGAAGAGCTTGCGAAGTCGCTCAACGAGAAGGCGAGTCTCATCCGCAAACTCGAACGCGGCGACATCCTCCCGCCGGACGGCGTCCGGAAGAAGCTCGAACGCAAACTCGACATTACGCTCGTCGAGGGCGCAAGCGACGAGGACTCCGACTGGTCCAGCGATGGGAGCACCACGACGACCCTCGGCGACGTCGTCAAGCGAAAAGACTGACACCGCACGGACGACCACTCGGCGTCCGACTCATCCAACGTTTATCACGATTTTCTACCCGAGAGACGCCGTCTCGTGGCAATCACGGCCCGGAAAACCAATTTATTAGTCTCGCCGGACGCGACTTCGATTGTGTTCATCCTAGTCAATCTCAAGGCGTACCCGTGTGACCCCATCGAAGTAGCGACTGCTGCACGCGATGTCGCCGAAGAATCCGGTGTTCGAATCGCGGTCTCGCCGCAGGCGGCCGATATCTCCCGCGTCGCCGACACCGGCGTCGAAACGTGGGCACAGCACGTCGACCCGAACGGTCACGGCAGTCACACCGGCAGCACCCTCGCCGAAGCGGTCGCAGAGGCCGGTGCCGAGGGGACGCTCATCAACCACTCCGAAAAGCGTCTGAAACTCGCCGACATCGACGGCTCCGTACAGGCCGCAGAGCGCGCCGGACTGGAGACGTGCGTCTGTGCGAACAATCCCGCCCAGATTGGCGCGGTCTCCGCACTCGGCCCGGACTCGGTCGCAGTCGAACCACCGGAACTCATCGGCGGCGACGTCTCCGTCGCAACCGCTGGCCCCGGCATCGTCACCGACGCCGTCGACGCCGCGGCCAACGTTGACGACGCTGTTGACGTGTACTGCGGTGCCGGTATCTCGACCGGTGACGACGTGGTGACTGCTGAAGAACTCGGCGCGTCCGGTATCCTCCTCGCATCCGGTGTCGCCAAGGCGGACGACCCGCGTGCGGCCCTCGAAGACCTCGTCTCCGGGCTGTAAGCGACGGCGAATCAAACCCCGTTTTCGACGTTTTGGCGGCGATTCGAATGATACGCTGACGTCAGCTACGTGTCTATCGACGCGTACCGTCGCCTACGCCTCGTCGCCCGCTTCGTCGTGTTCGTCCGCGTACGCTTCCGCCCCTTCGTCGTCGCCGACGAACGCCGCTTCGATAGCCGCCACCGTCTCCGCGAGTTCGTCGGCGTCCAAGAGGTCCGCGTACTCGTCGCTCACGAGGTCGGGAAGCGCGTACTCGTACTTGCCGCGCCCGGCGTGGCGGATGAGCCCTGCTCGTCGGAGCGAGCGATTGCGACCGTACGCGAGATGCTGGTCGCCGGTCTCGCCCGCTGCGACGTGTGCCGCCAGCGGGTCGGAGATTCCTTGCTCGCGGTAGTGTGCGAGCATCCCGTGGTGTGCGTCTCCGAGCGCATTCACGATAGCCGTCATCCGGTCGACCACGTCGCGTCGGTTTTCGGCACCCGGTGCCGGTTGCAGGTCCGCTGGTTCGAAGTCACCCATCTCGGTCGTCTCTGTCCACGACTCGTCGGGATTAGACTCCGTATTTGCGTCGGACTCTTCCGGCACCTCGTAGCCGTGTGTGGGCCACGGCGGCCCGTCGGGCGCTTCGAGTGATGCCCGAGGGGCGCGCTCGGCGCGCCGCTTCTCGTTCGTGTCAGTGCCAGCGTCGCCAGCGGCGGCTTGCTCGTCCACCGCCTCGGCGTCGGCCTCTCCATACTCTGCGAGCGCCGCCTGTTTCTCCGTGGGTCGGTTGAGATTTCGACCGCCACCGCCGCGGTAGGGCGCTTCGGCCTTCTGGAACATCGCCTGCGCGAACTGGTCGGCCATCCGCGAGAGGTCCTGTGCCTCCTCCAACTCGCGTTCGAGTTGCCGAATCTTCGCCTCTTTCTTGTCTAACTCCTGTCTGAGGTCGGCGATTCGGCTCTCTTGGCGGGCCTTCTCGTCGGATATCTCCTTGAGGTCCGAAACGAGGTCGCCGTCGACGGACTTCAGGTCGGGACGCTCGAAGTCGTCGAGTCCGGGGGTCGCCCCCGCGTCGAACGTCTGTTTCTTGTGGAACTGCACGCGCCGAATCGACTCGGACCAGTCGGTGACGAGAAAGCCCTCACCGTTGCCCATGTCCTCGATGGCATCGGCGTACTCCGAGCCGAGGATTCGACCGACGACTTTCGTGTCGTTCCGCCAAGTGAGCCGATGCCAGACGAGCCAGTCACACTGCGTAATGAAGTCTTTTTTCACGTCGGCGGGTCGCTGCGAGATGCCGACGACGCCGAGGCCGTGTTTCCGGCCTCGCTTCCCGATTTTGATGAGCATCTTGCCCGCTTCGTCCATCCCGCCCTTCTCCGGGATGTACTCGTGGCACTCCTCGATGAGCATCAAGAACGGTTTTTTGAGCTTCTTTTCTTTCGCAAAAAGGTGCTTTGCAACCTCCGTCACCAGTTCGTCAGCGGCCGCGTCGTCGAGGTATCCGGACACGTCGAGGATGATGGGGACGTTCTGTTCGAGCGCGAGCGTCGCGAGTCGCTCGGCGTGTTCCGGACTCACTTGAATGTCACACTCGTCGTCCGCCCCGGCGTGCAGGAGTTCGAACTCCTGTTTGAGTCCGTAGTACTCGCCGTCGGTGTCGACGATGAGTACCGGGAAATTCGACGACAGCAGGTTTTCGATGATAACCGACGCCGTGTTCGACTTGCCCGACCCGGATTTCCCCGTGACGAACCCTCGTCCCGTGAGAATATCGACCACCGGAAGGTCGACAGTCGTTCCCGGGTCTTCCGTGCCCTCTCCCCCTGGACCGTCGCTGATCTCGGCAACCGAGATGGTTTCCGTGTCCGAATCCGTCATCCGATTTGGTGGACTGTCTCGGGGGTCATAGTTCCTCCCCCTCTGCCACAACGAAGATTTATCCGGGATAAGCGTTAGTTCCGGTCGATGACGCACGGGGAAACCGACCACGTCACTATCCTGCACGTGGATGACGACCCGGCGCTCGCCCAACTCGTGGCCATCAATCTCGAACGTCGAATCGAGGGGGCCAACGTTGAGACGTACGAGCGAGGTACTGCGGTGCTCGACCAACTGGCGACCGGCGGCGTCGATTGCATCGTCTCGGACTACCAGATGCCGGAAATGACCGGCGTCGAACTGCTCGAAACGGTTCGCGAGCAGTACGATGTCCCATTCGTGTTGTTCACCGGTCACGGCTCGGAAGAAGTCGCAAGCGACGCGATTTCCGCCGGCGTCACCGACTACGTCCAGAAAAACACGGGTGACGACCAGTGGCTCTTGCTCGCAAATCGCGTCGAGCGGGCGGTCCGTGAGCACCGAGCACTCGCCGCCCGCGAGGAAGCCGACCGGCGCTTCTCGACGCTCATCGAAGCGATGCCGGGCGTGGCGTACCGGTCACCGCTCGACCCGGGGTGGCCGATTTCGTTCGTCTCCGAGGGGTGTCAGGAATTGACTGGATACGAGCGTGAGGCACTCGAATCCGGCGACATCTCGTGGGGAGGTGATGTCGTCCATCCGAACGACCGTGGTGGCGGGTGGAACGAGATTGTCGACGCCGTCGAGGCTGGCGAACGGTACAAACGCACCTATCGAATTCAAACACGGACTGGAGAGACGAAGTGGGTCCGCGAGCACGGATTGGGCGTGACGGAGGATGGGGAAGTCGCCGCAGTCGAGGGGTACGTCTACGATGTGACCGAAAAACACCATCGCAGAATGGAGTTACGCGAGAAAGAGTCGCTTCTCGACTCGCTTTTCGAAAGCGTTCCAATCCACCTGTTCGTGAAAGACGAAGCGGCCCGACACGTGCGCGTGAGTTCGGCACTCGTCGACGACCCCGACGCCCTCGTTGGAAAGACCGACCTCGAACTGAGCACGCTCCCCGAATTCGAACACCACAAGCAGGCGTTCGCGGATGATTGTCGGGTGCTCGAAACCAACGAGGCCATCATCGACAAAGAGGAGTACCTTCCGGACCTCGACCGATGGAACCTCACTTCGAAAGTCCCGTGGACCGACGACGACGGGAACGTGGTCGGTATCATCGGGACAACCTTGGACATCACCGAACGAAAACGGCAGGAACAGGAGATAATTCGGCAGAACAAGCGACTCGGTGAGTTCGCGAGTATCGTCTCACACGACCTCAAAGGACCCCTAAACGTCGCACAGGGGAATCTCGAACTCGTCCGCGAGGAGACGGAGACAGAAAACGAGCGACTCGACACGGTTGCGGACGCGCTAGAACGAATCGGTGATATCGTCGACGACGTGCTCTCGATGGCCCGCGGCGGGGCCAGCGACCTCGAACGGGATAACGTGGACCTCGAAGAAGCGGTCGTCGAAGCGTGGCGGAGTATCGATGCGACCGAAACCGACGCGACACTGGAGACGCCGGACCGACTTGGAACCATACACTGCGACCGAGTCCGACTCGTCCGATTGCTGGAGAATCTGTTTTGGAATGCTGTCGAACACGGTTCAACTGGCCCGACGATTACCGTCCGACGACTCCAAGATGACGTCGGGTTCGCCGTTATCGACGACGGACCGGGAATCCCCGAAGAATCGCGAGAACACGTGTTCGAGCGAGGCTACAGCACAGACGAGGACGGAACCGGCTACGGACTATCAATCGTCGCGGACATCGCCGAAGCACACGGCTGGAACCCGAGGGTTCGAACTGCCAACGGCGGCGGAGCACGCATCGAAATCGTGACCAGAGACGGTCTTGCACAGGCCGAAACGGCTCAGTCGAACTCGACGAGCGACGACTGACCACGTCGCGTCTGTGACTGCTTCGTCTCCCTTTCTGTCTCCGTTTTCCCGCCACCGTCTGAAGGAGCGTGTTCGTCGGACTCCTTCGAGTCCGGGTCACCGCCACGACTATCCGACTGAGTCGGCTGACTCGACTCCCACCCGTCGAGACTCGACTGGTCGGCGTCCGAAAACGAGAGGTTCGAGACGCGAACGCCGAGCTTTCGTACTCGCGTCTCGCGGAACTCGGCGTCGAGCAGGTCGAGTGCGACGGATTCGACGAGGTCCGGGTCGTCGACGGGCCCGGAGAGTGAGCGTGCGCGGGTGCTGATGTCGAACGGCGGGACGACTACTTTGATGCCGATGGTTCGGTACATCGCGCCGCGCGACTGGGCACGGTCCGCCACGTCGGCCGCGAGAGCACGGACGACCTCTTGTTTGTCGGACGGGTCGGCAGTCGGGTCGGTAAACGCGGATTCGCGGGAGGGACTCTTCGGCCGTCCCGTCGGCGTGACTTCCCTGTCGTCGTAGCCCCGCGCCCGCTCGTGGAGTTCGCGCCCCCGAGACCCGAAGTTGGATTCGAGCACCGATGCATCGGC
>NZ_JBZRPK010000211.1:0-1976 GCF_058382125.1 Haloferax sp. s1 | reverse complement strand
ATAACGTACAGCAGATCACGCTGAAACCCGGTTAGATCGAACATGTGTCCGTTTTCTAGTATTAGAGAACACAAATACGTCTGTTGGAGTCAGGACTTCGAATTCTCCATTCAATAGGGTGGGCGAGCGTTTATGAGGGAATGTCGGGGCAAGAAGCGGTGTGCCACCTCATCGACGGCTGGCCGAGGAACTGCGGCCGTATGACGAAGCAACGGACCTTCCAGACGAACAGCAATCGACTCACACCCACCCAGACGAGGCCGACTCGCTTCCACGTCGGGACTACCCAAACGTGCCCGGCGACGAGCAATCAGTGTGCCGAACCTGTCAGCGATTGCTCCCAGCTGACCGGACTCGCTGTCAGCTCTGTTCGCCCACAGCATTGCAACAGCTTGCTGGAGTCAGAGAGACTGAATACGCTTAACTCGTCTCTGAGGGCCGTCTGGTCCGCCTGTCCGGATCCCGACACCGTAGTCGTGTTATGGTCACCCGATTATAATGAACAAGGAGAATACCAGCGCCTTTAGGCCTGTCTTTTACCCCCCTGTGGGGAACCCCACGGCTTTAGCCGTGGAGAATATAAGCCATGAGGCCGGCGACAACTGGATTCCAGATATCCATCAGTCGGTCGAGAAGGAGCCCCGACAAACCGGTCACCTCAACCAGTCCCGCGCCAAGCGTACCGAGAACGGTAGTGGCATACGCAGTAGTTCGACGACGCGTGGCCTTGCTCAGAAATTGATCGACTTGAGAATACGGGCTTCGATACGCTGGAGTCGTTCTGCGATTGTCCCCTCCGATTTGTCGAGTCGCGTTGCAATGTCCTTCTGGGTCGTTTCTCGTGGCGTCTCGTAATACCCCATTCCGATAGCCGTCGAGAGTATATGCCATTGCTGTGGTGTCAACAGCGAGGTGTCCGAGTGTGGGTCGCCCCTGAATTGCGTAGACTGTTCAAGATGGAGGTCGATGCCTGACGGAACGTCTTCGATGGCTTCCTGAATGGAACGGCTTGATCCGATGAACGTGAGCCTGATACCGTTCTGCCCGTTCACCCTGGTGAACTCAACCGGCCACCGAAGGACAATCGCGTGGTTGAACAGGACAGCAAGCAATGCGTCCATGTACTCCGACCCTGCGTAATGAAGATACACGATGCCATCCTTCGAATCAGAGACCTCGAACTCCTTTACGACCTGCGACGCCTCTAGAAGTTCTTCGGCCCTGTTCAGGACCCCGCCGATGAGCCCTAATTCGGCGTACTCGTTCTCTCCGACCGGATTCACGTAATAGATCTTCTCGATATCGTCGTCCGGTTCGGTGGCGAATACGGCTTCGAGTGGATGCAACTGGACATCTCCCCACGTAAGGACGAGTCGGACGCTTCTCACGTGTCCTTACCCCGGGTACGATTCCGCTTGGCCATACCGGGACTATTAATCGGTCGCTGATAAAGACCCCGAGGGTCCTAGCGATTAAATTCGTGCGAGTACCCGATGTATCTCTACTTGTCCGATGAATTCTGACATCGTAATCGTATCGAACACGATAGACCGTACCGAGCCACGCCACCCGTTCGGAGTTGTTGAGCAATGACGTCGCTGGAAAAACAGTTCTGTCCGTTATTGAGCGCCAATAGGGTCCTCACAATCACCCTGATAATCGGTGGAATCGCCCCCGTCCTCTCGGGCATTCTCGCGATGTTCTTCGGGGACCAATACATCTACCTCATGGGCAGTGACATCCAGGGGATGTTCACCGATCACACGTACCCGTTCTTGCTCTCCTGGGTGAACCTGCAGGGCGGCGACGCCTTTGTCGCAGGTATCTCACGCGTCATCGTCGCGCTTATCGGCGCGTACAGCGTCAAACGGGTGTTCGCCGCGGTCGGGATCTTCCACAGCCTCTTCGAGATGTGGCTCTTACCGACCCAAGCTCTTTCCTGGTGTCATCTCACGGGGCAGTGCCGACCCCTCTTC
>NZ_JBZRPK010000212.1:0-1997 GCF_058382125.1 Haloferax sp. s1 | reverse complement strand
AACTGGAGTTGGTACGTCTCGCCCGACGAGCGACCGAGCAGTCCCTTGAGGTTGATATCGCGCTTCGGCGAGGGCGAGGCGTTGCCGCTCCATGCGACTGTCGCGTTCGGATCCGTCGTGACCGGCGTTTCGAGCACGAGGGGCGGCCCGTGCGTCGTGATGGCGACGTGGCCAGGCCCTTCGAGGAAGACGTTGAACAGGCCGCCGGAAGAGGCACCGGCGATGCTCTTCATCATCTTGATGTCCCAGTCGATGCTGTTCTCGAACGCTAGCACGTCGTTTCCGTTGACGCTAATTTCCTCTCCGGTGTCGAGTTCGAGAATCTGGACTTCTTTCCCTTGGTCAGCCAAATAGAGGTGCCCGGAGCCGGAGGCTTCCATCATGACCTCCCCTTCGCCGGTCGCCTTCTTTTTCAGCATTCCCTTCAGCCCCCCGGTCGACTTCCGCTCGAACGAGATATCACCGGTGTAGCTCACCATCGACCCGGCTTTGGCCATGATGCTCCCGTCGAGCGTTATGTCGAGGAGTTTCGAGTTTTCGAGTTCGAAGGCTTCGCCACCCTCGGCCGGTGCGTGCGTGTCGATGAATTCGTCTACATCCATTGGAGTCACCGAGTCGTAGCGGAGACGACTCTGTTTAGATGACTGTCTGTCCAAAGTATAGTTCTATCTGCCAGATGTTGTCTAGTTCACGACTTCTTTGACGGAAATTCGTCGCTCCGTCGGTTGGGGGGAGGTCGTTGAAACGTGTGGGAAAAGCCGACCTGGAGTGGCATTGACGAGCCGTCCCTGCCCGGGGTATCGGCTGTTGGTGCGTCAGGATTCCTCAGTAGTCGGATACTGCTCCTGTTGTGGCTCCAACCCGCTTACAGCAGTCTGAGACCAGTGCCGAACGATGTAGACATCGTATTCGACATTCGCGGCCACTTCACCCCCGACGCTACTAACTGGAGTCACGATTTCCCCGACGTTTTCACTGCCCAAAAACACCACAGTGGGCCGAATATCGGCTGCCGCGGCCCGAATCTCCCTCGCAATCGATTGGGGGCTCGAAGATGTCGTACGTTCGTAGCGAAAGGTCGCATCGGGAGACAGCTCCGTTACTTCCTCACGAAGCGACTCGACCACGGATTCGATGTCGAAGGTCTCCTCCGACTGAGTCCATCCCTGCTGGCGGAGGTACACCTCGTCATCCGGAATGACGCTGACCACAACCACCGATTCGTCGAGCGCTTCTGCGTATTCCGTGGCTCGAACGAGCGCAGCCCGCGCCAAGGACGAGCCATCGAACGGGACCATGAAGGTCATACCTCAACGTAGGCTGGCCGTCAACTAAGTCTCTGCTCAGCACATCGGTGAAACTGTTGTGTGAACAGACGACGTGCTTAGAGGCTGCCCTGCCGGTAGATGAGGTTGCGCTGAATCTCGTTTGCACCCTCGTAGATGACCGGGATGCGAACGTCGCGGTAGACACGGGAAATCTTGTACTCGTTGAGGACCGAGCGACCGCCGTGAAGTTGCATGCCGCGTTCGGCCACGTCGACGGCCATTTCGGTCGATTTCGTCTTTGCAGAGGCGGCCCAGAAGCCGGCGTCCTCGCCGTTTTGGACCTTCTCCGCGGCGCGCCAGTTCAGCGCGCGGGCCGATTCGAACTCCATGCGCATGTCCGCGAGGATGTGCTGGACTGCTTGGAACTCCGAGACGTTACGACCGAAGGCCTTCCGGCCGTGGACGAAGTCCCACGCCTCCTCGATGGCGGCCGCGGCGAGACCGAGACTGTGGCCGCCGACGATGACGCGACCGTGGTTGAAGAAGTCCGCGAGCATGTAGAAGCCGCCGCCTTCGGCTCCGATGAGGTTCTCCTCGGGAACCTCGCAGTCGTCGAAGACGATGTGGCCCTGTTTCGACGCGCGCATACCCATCTTCTCGGGGATGTGTTCGGCCTCGTAGCCGGGCGTGTCCGTCGGAACGACGAACATCGAGTAGTTGGAGTAGCGG